>DASTOI010000742.1:0-3392 GCA_035762585.1 Myxococcota bacterium | reverse complement strand
CGAGGGGCGGTCCGGACCTTCTCTGGACTCGGAACTGAAGACGTGGAACAGATAACCTGTGAGCGAGTCTGCCACTGCCGCCGCCGCCCAACGGTTTGGCGCTCAGCTGCCTGGCGCCGCGCAGCATGATGCCACGACCGGAGGCCGGGCGCGTGACGACCTCGAGCCGCCCGGCCGACGGCTGACCGTGCGCGCGAACCGACCAGGCGGCGCCAGGTCAGCTGCAGCGCCTTGTTAGGCCGCAGCCTGGCAAGGCTGCACAGATGTGCATACACTGCCCTCGTGGCTGATTGGGACGCAGAGAAAGCAGCCGCGAACCTGCGGAAGCACGGTGTGGACTTCGCGGACGCTGAGACCGCTCTGCGCGACGAAATGGCGATGACGATTCCGGACGAGGACCCCGAAGGCGAGCGGTTCGTGACGCTGGGAACGGACGCTTTGGGCCGGCTGCTCGTTGTGGTGTACGAGTGGAGAGACGATGACGTGCGCCTGATCTCGGCCCGGAAGGCCAGCCGCTCGGAACGGCGGCAGTACGAGGGAAAGCGATGAAGAAGAACTACGACTTCCGCAAGGCGCGGCGCGGCGCGGTGATTCGAGGCCCTCGCGGAAAGACCCGGATTACGATTCGGATCGACGATGACGTGCTTGAGTGGTTCCGGAAACAAGTGCACGCGGCTGGAGGCGGGAACTACCAGACGATGATGAACCGCGCGCTTCGCGAGCACATGGAAGGCCAGGTGGAGCCGCTCGAGGAAACCCTGCGTAGGGTCCTCCGCGAGGCGATCCCCATGAAGAAGGCAGCAGCCCGGCGCCGATCTGCCTGACTCTCCTCTTGCTGCGGCCTAACGGATCGGCAATAAGCTGCCGGCCGCCGTGAACCTACCACGCGAGCTCCGGAGGCCGGCCGCGTGATGGCCCCGAACCGGCCGGCCGACGGCCGCTGCCGTTGCGCACCTCTCAGCGGCGGCCGGTCAGCTTCATTGCCTTGTTAGGAAACGCCCTCCCCGATGCGGAAGCGCTGGGTGTAGTGCAGAGCGCGGCCAAAACGCTCAGCCGGAACGAAGCCCGCGAGCCGCGCCATTCGGACCAGGCGACCGCAGCGAATGAAGTCCGGGTCAGGCAACCCCTCGGTGATGGCGAGCGTGCCGCCGGGCCGCAAGACCCGTGCATACTCGGCGAGCGCCCCTGCGCGATCAGGGATCTCGCCGAGCACGTGCGAGACGAAGACGAGGTCGAACGCCTGCGAGCGAAACGGAAGCTGCGACCCGCTGGCGCAGACCAAGGCCGGCGCACGTGAGCCGAGCGCGCGGCGGAGCTTGCGGAGCATGGCGAGCTGCACATCGAGGCAGACCAGGCGCCCGCCGGGGCTGATGCGGTCGATGGCCGCGAGCGTTAGATAGCCGTCGCCAGGTCCGACCTCGAGCACACACATGCCGGGAGCGAGGCCGTGACGCTCGGCCGCTGCCTCGGGCGAGAAGCTGCGCCGGCGCAACGGCGAGTGAAGCAGCGGCGTCATCCACGTCGGGAAGGGTCGCGGTGAGCGGCGCTGCCAGGCCAGATAGACCAAGAAGCCGACCACGATGGCTGCGACGAGGAGCGGCTCCATCGAGTTAGCCCCCAGGTTCTTGGCGCTGCCTAACAGGTATTGGACCGACCAGCCTCCGCGCGTCGATCCTGCGAATCCGAGCATTCTACTCAGTTAGGCTGCAGCCCAGGGAGCCGATTTCTCCTTTGGGGCGGCTCTCGCACCGCCTCGCCCCCGTTCTGCAGCCTTTCCTCGCAGCGTTTTCCTTGCAGCGTTTGCTTGCCGGGCCTGCGAAGGCGACCCAGGATCGGGCAGATCGCGCTCGTCGAATGGGCGGTCCGTTTTTGTCTCCTCGCTCGTCCATTGCTGTAGAAGACCCCGAGGAGACGCCCGTGGCTGACCCTGCCTCCCCGTTCGCAGTCCAGAAGCACGTGCGCGTGCCGTGGCGGAAGTTCCTCGACGACCTTCGGCCGATACGGCCCGACCTCCATCGCTACTGCGTGCGCCTCGCGGGAAATGTCTGGGACGGCGAGGACCTCGTGCAGGAGGCGCTCGCGCGGGTGTTCACTCAGCTCGGGAAGCTCGATCCGGACCTCGAGCAGATCGAGCACCCGCGGACTTATCTGATTCGTACTGCGACGCGGATCTGGATCGACGCGCGGCGCAAGGCGGCGCGCGAGCGGGAGGTGTTGGTGGAGGAGCAAGGCGCCCATCAGGACGCGGCGATGCTCGCGCAGGCGCGAGTCGGAAATCCGAGCCGCGCGCCCGAGGTGCGCGAGGCGGCGGCGCAGCTGCTCGGCCGGCTCGCGCCGCGCGAGCGGGCGGCGGTGCTGCTGAAGGACGTGTTCGACCTCTCGCTCGAGGAGTCGGCCCGCATTCTCCAGACGACGTCGACAGCGGTGAAGGCGGCGCTCCAGCGCGGGCGCGCGCGTCTCGAAGGCGAAGAGCGCACCACGCGCCCCGCCGGTCCGCTGCCGTCGAGGACGATCGTCGAGCGCTTCGTGACCGCGCTCTCGGCGAAGGACCTCGACACGCTGAAGGCGATCTGCTCGGACGATCTCGCGATCGAGCTCGTCGGCGGCGTGGAGCTCGATGGCTTCGAGCGGAGCCGCACGTTCTTAGAGCATGCGCACATGGAGCTGCCGATCGCCGGCTTCGGGCTGAAGCCGCGCTGGGAGCTGCGTGAGTACCTCGGTGAGTGGCTCGTGTTGGGCTTCCGCACGCTGAACGGTGCGGAAGGCATCAACGAGGTACACCGGCTCGAGGAGAGTGACGGTCTCATCACGCGCGTGCGTTGTTACTGCTTCTGCCCCGACACGCTGCGCGTGCTCGGCGAGCATCTCGGCCTGCCGGCGCTCGCGCGGATGTATCGCAGCCCGATGCCGGAGGATTTCGCGAAGCCCTGAAGCCGAGGAGGCCTCAACGACGTCCGGGCCGCGTCACGCGCACGACGTTCACGCTCTCGGTGCTCGGGTCGAACTCGATGCGCGCCTCGCCGCGTTCGAGCTGCCGCCGCACGTCGGCGACTTTCTCCGCGAGGCTGCGCTCCGCGGCGCCGTAATCGGTGCCCTCGCGCATCACGAAGCTCTCGATCAGCGCGGTCAGCGTTTCGTGGGACAGCTCGTCCAGCGGCACCTCGACCGCGGCGGGCGCGTCTTCGTCCTCGAGCTGCCCGCTCACGGAGCTTCCGCTCTCATGCCGCGAGGCCGGCGATGCGCTTCAGATCGCTCGCGGTGGCGCCAGCGCCGTCGGGCTTCCACCCCGGCGCTCGTAACAAGTAGCCCGCGGCGTCGCGCAGCGATCTCGCGTGCAGCGCGTCGCGGAACACCGCGGCGAATTCGTGGAACGCGGCGTAGATCGGGCTCGC
>DASTOI010000741.1:0-5543 GCA_035762585.1 Myxococcota bacterium | reverse complement strand
GTGCGGCTGCGACTGAAGGTCGATCAGGATTCGGTGCGCGAGTGGCTGGACTGGTCGCCGACGCTCGCTTCGCGGGTGAAGCGGGTGCTCGCGGCGCGCGAGTAGGCCGCATCGGAGGATCGAGGTTCACGCGCCCTCGCTCGCGAGTGGGGGTTCGCGGTCGCGGGCGGGCAAAGTGCTCGAGCTTCGAACCGAGGCTAGTTAGGGGGAGAGGTGACGGCTCGCGCGCCGTTGAGGCGCGCGGGCCGTCAGTTTGCTTGTGGGCGAGCGCGAGCGATCTGCCGGCGGCGTCAGCCTTCGTATTTCTCGCGCAGGCGCTGCATGCCTTTGAGCCAGCGGTCGTAGTCGCCGGCTTTGCGCTGGATGTATTGGGCGACTTCGGGGTGGGGGAGGATCAGGAAGCGCTCGTCGGCGAGGCCCTGGGTCACGACTTCCGCGACTTGCTCGGGCTCGATCATGCCGTCGACGCTGGCGACTCCGTCGGGGTTTCCGGCGGTCATCGCGGTGCGGACCGCCTGCGGGCATAGCACCGAGACCTTGATGCCTTCGCGGCCGTGCGTGATCGCGAGCCACTCGGCGAGCGCGACCGCCGCGTGCTTCGTCACCGCGTACGGCGCCGAGCCGATCTGCGAGAGCAGGCCGGCGGCGGACGCGGTGTTCAGCAGGTAGCCGCCGCCGCGCTTCGCCATGCGCGGGATCAGGTGGCGCGCGGCGTACACGTGCGACATCAGATTGATTTCCCAGATGCGCTGCCACTCGGCGTCTGCGACCTCGGCTCCGCCGGGAATTCCGATGCCTGCGTTCGAGCAGAACAGCGCGATCGGGCCGTGCGCGCTCTCGGTGTGCTCGATCAGCGCCGCGATCTCGCCGTCGCGCGCGACGTCGACGCGCCGCGAATCGCCGCCGATCTCGCGCGCGACGGCGGCGGCCCCCTCTCCGTCGCGATCCGCGACGACGACCATGCGAGCGCCGTCTGCCGCGAAGCGCCGGCACAGCGCCCGCCCTATGCCGTTCGCACCGCCGGTGACGACGACGATCTGGTCCTTGACGCGCATCGGCTTCTCCTCGGCTCGAGGCGCGCGATGTTCGGCGCGCTTCGCCCGGGAATCAACCGCTCGGCATCACCTCGAGATCGGGCGCGCCCCGCCGAGAACGAGCGCTGCGATCGCGAGCAGCGCGGCGAGCGCGGGCTCGGGGACCGACTGGAGCGCGCCGAGACCCTCGTAGATGTCCAGGCCGTCGTACTCTTCCTCGAGGATGAAGAACCACGCAGCGCGCAGGTCGGCCGGGTCGAACGGGTAGTTGCCCGGCGAGGTGTCGGCGAACGCGCCGGCGTCGAGCAGGTACGAGACGCCGACCTCGATGCGTCCGCCGCCGAGCGTCGCAGCATCGCCCTCGACGTTCACGCTGTCGTAGACCTGGCCGGCCTCGAACTGCGACGTCCCTGATAACTGATTGAGGATCGCCGCGGTGTCGGCGTCGAGCGTGACGTCGTCGAAGATCTCCAGCCCCCCGGCTGCGATGCAGCAGCCGAACGAGATCGTCGTGTTGCCGTCCGTGATCTCTCCGCTGAACGTCGTGTCGTCGATCGAGCCTGAGAACTGCGTACCGAGCGCCGTGCCGGAGTAGACACCGCCTCCGAGGTCGGTCGCGACGAAGTCGAGCGTCCCTGTGATCGGGATCGTCGCGGCGCTGAGCGCCAGCGGAGCGCCGAGCCATGCGGCGAGCGCGACGCCAGCCAACCGAGCCCTGATGATTCCCACAGCCGAACCTCCTGGAAGCCCGCGAGGGAGGTGGGCCCGAGACGGCCGAAGTGTCAGGTTTTTCGTCCGCCTGTCCCAATGCGAGCTAGGAAGTCACTCTCCGCTCACACCCACGCCGCTGGCGCCGGCAGCCCCTCGATCGCGACGCCCGGGCAGGCGCCGGCGAGCACGCGCGCGGCGTGGCCGACGTCGTCCGCCGCGGTCGGGTAGTGCAGCAAGTGCCGCACCGCAAAGCCCCGCTCCGCCTCGGGCGTGCAGTGGCTGAAGAGCACGCGCTGCGGCGCGAGGCGGGCGATCGTCCGCGCGGAGTCGCGCGGATCGGGCACGATCGTGCCCGCGTCGCCTAGCAGCCAGCTGGGCAGAAAGCGGTGCCGCAGCAGCGTCGTGTGGACACCGAGACAGAGCGTGTCGACGAGGCGCCCGGCGGCGTCGCGCGCGAGCTCGCCAGTGAACGCGGCGGACTCGTGGCGCGCGAGCCAGCGCTCGTCGACGCCGTGCTGCGCGAGACAGATGCGCTCGCCGCTGTCGCGCTCGCGCAGCACGATCGCGAGGTTGCGCCCGTAGCCCGCGAGCGCGAGCAGCGAGACGTCGCCGCCAAACAGCTGGGCGCGCGAGCCTGCGCCGAGCGGCGTCACGTCGCGGAAGCCGGTGCGCGCGGCGATGCGCGCGGCCTCGCGGCGCGCGAAGACGGGCACGCGTGGATCGAGGCGCGCGAGCGTGCGCGGATGGCAGTGATCCTGCTCGGCGCTCGAGAGCACGATCGCGTCGAGCGGCGGAAGCTTCTCGGCCTCGACCAGAGGCCGCTCGACGCGCCGCGCCGAGAAGAACGCGCGCGAGCCCGAGACGTACGGGTCGTCGAGCCACGCATCGAAGAGAATCGTGCGGCCCGCGATCTCGAGCAGCCAGACGGAGGCGCCGCGGTCGCAGGCCATCAGGCGGATCCGGCTCGGCCGCGGATCGGCGGCGATCCCAACGCTCGTCGGGGTCGAGTCCGGGGCGAACGCTACGGGCAGGGGCGCCGGCTCGAGCGAGTGAGCGGCCGTAACAATCTCCCGCGTCGTCGCCTGCGCGCTCCAGCCCTCGCGATGGATCACCGCGGCGAGCTCGCGCGCCCGATCGGCGGAGAGTGAGCGCTCGGGCTCGAGGCCGAGACGCTGCGCGAGCACGAACAGCCAGCCGTTCACGAGCCGGAACGGCAGCCCCGCGCTGAACTCCGACAGATATCCGAGCGCCATCGGCCGCAACAGCCGCCAGTCTGGGTTCGCCTCCCGCAACGGGACGAACGCGCGATTGCCGAGCACGCCCGGCGGCAGCGGCTCGACCCAGTGACCGCTGAAGCGCCAGAAGCCGAGCGCGACGAGCCCGAACTGCGCCGCGAAGTACGCGGAAGGGCCGAACGACGAGCTCGCGGCGCTCGCGGTCGCGGCGAGCGCGAGCCAGAACGCGCAGAGCACGAGCGCGAAGCGACGCTCGCCGAACGAGACTGCCTGCGCGCAGAGCGCGGCGGCGAGCGCCGCGCACGCGAGGACGCCGCCGAAGTGCGCAGCGACGAGGAACCAGAGCCACGCTTCGACCGGAAACGCGGCGTGCGTCGCGTGGTTGTACCAGTGCGTGTGATATGCGGCGTAGGTCACGTTCTGCAGCTCGAAGCCGCGCCGGCCGACGTTGTTATGGAGCTGGTACGTGTAGGGCATCGACTGGAGCGGGAAGATCGCGCCCGGCACGACGTGCACGAGCGCGTAGAACACGGCGACGCTCGCCATCGTCGCGGCGAACGCGAGCTCGGTGCGCTCGCTCCACCAGAGCGCGCCGCCGATCGCGCCCAAGCTGGCGACGATCACCGCGCCGCGAACGACGAGCTCCGCTCTCTTCACGCTCCGCCTCCCCAGGCTGGCGCAAGCTCTGACGTTGCCTCGGCGGGAGCCGCGCCGTCAGTGCAACCTCGCTTGCGCTGCCTGCCGCGCCGGAGCCCCCCAAAAGCTCGCGGCGTCTGCCCCAATCGGGCGATACCGCCGCGCGCGTCGGGCCCCAAGAATCGCTGCTTCGTCGAGTCGTGGGGAACGCCGCATGGGCAGAGCGAGACCAAACGAGCAAGACGCACGCGACCAGCGGCGCGGCGCCTGCTCCGGCGCGCGGAGCGCACTCGGCGCCGGCGTCGGGCTCGTTTCGCTGCTCGTGCTCGCGAGCGGAGCGGCGGCGCGCGCGGAGACGCGGGCCGGAAGAGTCGTGGCCGTGAGTGACGGCCGCGGTGTGCCCGATGCGATGGTCACGCTGACGCTGCACGACGGGACGCGCGGCCCCAAGGCGATCACGGTCTTCACGAACGCGCAAGGTGAGTTCCGCCTGCCGCCGGATCCGCGCGAGCCGAGCGACTTGCGGGCGCGGAAGCTCGGCTACCGCCAAGTCGATCTCGAGGGCGCGCCGGCACCGGGCCTTCAGCTCTATCTCGAGCCGACCTCCGACATCGCAGGTCAGGTGCCCTCCTCCGCGTGGCTCGCCCGCGTGCCGGCGGGCGACGAGAAGAACATCACGCTCGCGAGCTGCTCGAGCTGTCATCAGCTCGCGAGCCCACGCATGCGCGCTTATGCCGCGCAGATCGAAGCAGTGCGCGGCGGGCCCGAGGGCAATCGCCGCGCGCTCGAGGAATGGCGCAAGGTGGTCCGCCACGAAGCGTGGCGAACGATCGTGAAGTACATGCGCTCGCTTCACTACTCGGTGTTTCCGCTCGAGAGCGCGACGAACCTCGACGCCGTCGATTGGGCGACGGCGCAGAACGCCGACCTCAACTTCTTCAACGAGCGCCAAGGCGAGATCGTCGCGAGAACCTTGGCCGCTCACTTTCCCGCGTCGACGGAGAGCCTCGAGCGCGATGCCTACTCGTACGGCGCCGCGCTCGCCGTCGGCGAGCGCACGGTGATCCGCGAGTTCGCATTTCCGGAGCGCGCGCTCGTGCGCGAGCTCGCGCCGGCGCCCCACTCACGCCACCTCTGGGGCGCCGACGTGAAGCGCAACCTGCTCGTGCGCCTCGACCCAGTGAGCGGCGACGTGCAAGAGATTCCGGTCCCGTTCGATGGCTCGACCGGCCCGCACACGATTGCGCCGGACGACGACGGAACTCTCTGGGTCACGATGGTCGACAACGACCAGCTCGGTCGCTTCGACCCGAGGCGCGAGCGCTGGCAGCTCTGGACGCTTCGCCCGAGCAAGCTTCCCGACTCCGCGTCACTGGCCGGCGCGGCGATCGTGCACGACATGTCGATCGACTCACGCGGCCATGTTGCGCGCGACGGCGCGGGTCGCATCTGGCTCACGATGGTCGGTACGAACCAGATGGGAACGCTCCACCCGGAGAGCGGAGAGGTCGCGTTCTCCGACACGAACCAGATCCCAGGCCTGAGTCCGATCAATCACTTGATCTACTCCGCCGTTCTCGAGGCTGGCGGCGCCCACGTCTGGTACTCGCAAGTGAACGGGCTCGTCGGCTGCATCGACACCGCGACCCGAGCGGTCGTGAAGCTCGTCCCGTTCGCCGAGGGCGAGGGGCCGCGCCGCATGGCGCGCGACGACGAGGGTCACCTCTGGGTCGCGCTGTTCGGATCCGGGCAGGTCGCGAAGATCGACATGGCGTCGGCGAGAGTGATCTCGAAGCTCGATCTTCCGGATCGAGCGGCAGCTCCGTACGCAGTGACTTGGGACGCGAGGCGTCGCGCGCTGTGGGTGGCGAACGCGAACAGCGACGCGATCTACCGGATCGACGCCGACTCGAACGCGATCTCGTTG
>DASTOI010000740.1:0-4399 GCA_035762585.1 Myxococcota bacterium | reverse complement strand
AGAAGCGCGCCGCGATGCGGACGCGATCCGGGAGGCGTTCGTCGACGCGGGCGACGGCGTGCGGGTGCCGCTCGCCGCGCTGGCCGACGTACGCGAGGGCCTCGGGCCGAACGTGATCCAGCGCGAGGACGTACGCCGGCGCATCGTCGTCTCCGCGAACGTCTCGGGCCGCGACCTCGGCTCCGCCGTCGCCGAGATGCAGCGAGCGGCGGAGGGCGTCGCATTGCCGCAGGGCTACTCGATTCGTTTCGAGGGCCAGTTCCAGAGCCAGCAGGAGGCCGCGCGGCTGATCGCGATTCTCTCCGCTTTCACGCTCGGCGTGATCTGGCTGCTGCTCTACACGCACTTCCGCAGCGGCGCGATCGTCGCGCAGATCCTGCTCAACATTCCGCTCGCGTTCGTCGGCGGCATCGCGCTCACGTGGCTGCTCGTCGGAAAGGTCTCGATCGCGACGCTCGTCGGACTCATCACACTCGCCGGCATCGCGTCGCGCAACACGATCATGATGATCTCGCACTACCTCCACCTGATGGCGCACGAGGGCGAGCGTTTCGACGAGCGGATGGTCGTGCGCGGCTCGCTCGAGCGGCTCGTCCCCGTCACGATGACCGCACTCACGGCCGGCCTCGCGTTGACCCCGCTCGTGCTCGCCGCCGGCGAGCCGGGCAAGGAGATCCTCTTTCCGGTCGCGGTCGTGATTCTCGGCGGCCTCGTCAGCTCGACGATTCTCGACATGGCCGTGACGCCCACCGTGTTCCTGCGCTTCGGCCGCAAGGCAGCGGAGCGCTGGGTCGCCGAGTCGCGGGCGGCCGAGGCCGATTCCCTTTCTCATTAACAACTGGGGAGACTCCCGTGTCCTCACGTACGGCACTTTGGCTCACATTCCCTCTCGCACTCGCGCTCGCCTGCGGATCGGAGGAGCCGCCGACGGCCGCTCCGGCGCCGCGAGCGGACGGTGCGCCGAACACGCACGCCGGCATGGATCACGAAGGAGCCGGACCCGAGGAGAGCGGCGCGCGTGCGGATGCCGGAGCCGCCGAAACGCCCGCTGACCTTGCTTCCGCGTGGGCTGCGCTCCAGGGGACGCGAGACGCGATCGCTTCCGACGTCGCGAGCGGCGCGCTCGGGGGAATCCATGCGAAGTCGGAGGGGCTCGAGTCGAGCGCGAAGGTAGTGCTCGATCACAGCTCGGATCTGAGCGCCGAGCAGCGAGCACGCGTCGAGTCTGCGCTGAAGCAGATCGCTGCGGTCGCAGGCGAGCTGCACGAGGCGGCCGACGCCGGCGACGCGGAGCGCACGAGCGCCGCGCTGAAGCAGCTCGATGCGGTCCTCGAGCTGATGAGCGCGCAGTTCCCGGCGGGCGCGCTCGACGGAGGGGCGTCCCACGACCAGCACGGCGGCGCGACGCACGATCACGGCGCGACCTCCCATTTCGCGGGTCACGAGCACACGACGCGGCCGCTCGCGTGGGTCGACGCCACGGCTGAGGAGACGATCGTCGTGAAGTCGACCGAGTTCGCGTTCGAGCCCACCAAGCTCGAGATGCGCGCCGGCGTCGCGACGCGCATCGAGCTGGACAACCGCGCCGCGCTCGTCGAGCACTCGCTGCTCGTGCGCGCGCCGAGCGGCGGCGACCTGATTCATCTGCACGCGGGACCCAAGGGCACGGACGCGGGCACCTATCGGCTCGACTCGCCCGGCACGTACGACGTGCTGTGCACGATTCCGGGGCACACCGAAGCCGGCATGGTCGGAACGCTCGTCGTGCGAGCGGCCGGCGCGAAGGCCTGAGACGCCGGCGTCGCTCGTGAGTCACCGAACCCCGGCGCGGAGCGACGCTCGCTGACGCGTCGAGCGCCCGCGGAACCGTTCACGAGCGCGTCACGGCGAGACTGGCCCGGAAGCGCCAGAGCGCCGCGGCGAAGAAAGCCGCGCCGATCAGCGCGATCGCCGCGAACGACTTCCAAGCGACGTCGAGCCCGGCTCCGCGGTAGAGGACCGCCGTCGCGAAGCTCTGGAAGTGCGGCGACGGCGTCAGCCACATCAGGCCGCGCAGCGGGAGCGGCGTGCCGTCGAGCGGCGTGATGCCGCCCGAGAGCGTGATCATCGGGAAGATCACGGGCACGAGCAGCAGGCCGAGCTGCGGCATCGAGCGCACGAGCGTCGAGAGGAAGACGCCGATCGCGGAGGTCGCGAACAGGTAGGCGATCGTTCCCGACGTGAAGAGCCAGATCGAGCCGCGGATCGGCGCGCCGAGCGCGGCGTGCACGACGACCGCCAGGCAGATCAGCGCAGCCACCAGGATCACGAGGCCGTTCGCGCAGAACTTCGCGAGCGCGATCTCGAGCGGGCCGAGCGGCATCACGAGCAAGTGCTCGAGCGTTCCGTGCTCGCGCTCGCGCAGCAGCGCCGCGCCGGTGAGCAGGACCGCGAGCACCGTAATGTTGTTGATCAGCTGCACGACACCGAGATGCCAGGATTGATGCAGGTTCGGGTTGAACGCGACGCGCACGATCGTCGCGACGGGCCGCTCAGAGGCCGCGCCGCGCGCGCGTGCCGCAAACTCCTCGATCTCGAGCGCGAGGATCTGGCGCAGATAGGCGGAGCCGGTGCCCGCCTGACTCATCGCGGTGGCGTCCACGAGCAGCTGAAGGTGCGGGCGACGGCCGGCGAGGACGTCCGCCTCGAAGCGCGGCGGAACATCGACCACGAACGTGAAGCGCCCGGCGTCCATCGCTCGGTCCACCTCCGAGAGCTCGATCTGCGCGGGCCGCTTGAAGCTCGGCGGTGTAATCGCGTCGTGGAGCCGCGCCGAGAGCTGCGAGCGGTCCTCGTCGACGAACGCCACCGACGCGTTGCGAAGCTCGAGCCCGGTGGTCGTGGCCGGGATGTAGACCGCGTAGCTGAACGCGTACGCGATAAAGAGCACCAGCACCGGATCACGGCGAAGGCTGAACAACTCCTTCGTCGCGAGCCGATAGACGTTCGCGAGCCGCCGGCGGGTCATGCTTGCTGCTTCCGAAGCAGGCACAGGCTCGCGACCGTGAGCGCGACCGCGAACGCCGCGAGCGCCGCATACGCGTCCAACAAGTCCTCGGCGCGCAGCCCCTTCGTGAAGACGCCGACGCTGATGCGGTTGAACCAAGAGGCGGGAAACGCGCGCCCGATCACTGCGGCGGCCCCCGTGAGCGACGAGACCGGCGCGATCAGGCCGGAGAGCTGCACGCTCGGCAACGCCGTCAGCACTGCGGCGACGACGATGGCTGCGATCTGCGTCCGCGCGAACGCCGACACGAGCAAGCCGACGCCCGTCGCCGCCCAGACATACAGCAGGGCGCCCACGCTCAGCGCGAAGAAGCTCCCCTTCAGCGGAACACCGAACAGCCAGACCGTCATGCCGGTGAGAAGCAGGAACGCGGCGAAGCTGACGGCGACGTAGGGGGCCTGCTTGCCGAGCAGGAATTCGATCCGCCGGACGGGCGTCGCCTGGAAGTTCGCGATCGACCCGAGCTCCTTCTCACGCACGATCGCGACCGCCATCAACATCGTCGGCACGAGCATGAGAACCAGCGCGAGCACGCCGGGGACGATCGCGTTGACGCTGCGCAGGTCCTGGTTGTATCGGAAGCGCGGCACGATCTCGGCGAGCCCGCAGCCCTCACTGCCCGACCGCCGCGCGAGATCGCGCAGCCAGCCCTCCTCGATCGCGAGCAAGTAGCCTCGCGCCGTCTCCGCTCGGAACGGCATCGCGCCGTCGATCCACACGCCAAGCTCCGGTTGGTGCCCCGCGACGAGATCGCGGCCGAAGCCGGCAGGAATCTCGATCGCGACGCGGAGCTCGCCGGTCGCGAGGCGCCGGCCGATCTCGCCGTCGGAGCGCAGCGGCGGGCGCTCGGCGAAGTAGCGCGAGCCGGCGAGCCGGTCGACGTAGTCGCGGCTCTCGGGAGTGCGGTCGCGATCGAACACCGCGAACGGAACATGCTCGACGTCGAGCGAGATGCCGTAGCCGAGCACGATCAACAGAATAGGCGGCGCGAGCAGGCACATCGCGAGGCGGATCGAGTCGCGCCGCAGCTCGAGCAGCTCGCGGCGGGCGTAAGCTAAGAGCCGGCGCGCGCCGAGGCTTCCGCGCTCGATGAAGAAGGAGGAGGGCGGCTCGCGCGCCGCGGCTTCGGCCTCGGCTGGCTCTGCCGCAGGCGTCGCAGCGGCGCGGATGTAGTCGACGAACGCCTCCTCGAGCGTCGCCGCTCCGCGCGCCGCGACGAGAGCCGCCGGCGTGTCGCACGCCAGCAACCGCCCTGCGTCCATCAGCGCGATCCGATCGCAGCGCGCTCCTTCGCTCATGAAGTGGGTCGACACGAAGATCGTGACGCCGCGCTCGCGCGAGAGGCCCGCGAGC
>DASTOI010000739.1:0-3959 GCA_035762585.1 Myxococcota bacterium | reverse complement strand
GTGATCGCGCGTGCGGTCGGCCGCGCGCCGAAGGGCGCGCGGCAGCTAGATCTGCGCGAGCACGCCTTCCTCCTCCGTCGCGCGCAGCACTTCCTCGATCGAGGTGACGCCTTCGAGCACTTTGCGGGCGCCGTCGACGCGCAGCGGTGCCATGCCGTGCTCGACGGCGACCTTCTTGATCGTCTTTGCGTCGGTCGACTGTGTGACGTGCGCACGAATCGCGTCGTCCACGATCATCAGCTCGAAGATTCCCACCCGGCCGAGGTAGCCGGTCTGGTGGCAGTGCGCGCAGCCGAGCGCGCGATATGCAGTGACCGGCCGATTCGCGCGCACGCCGATCTCGGCGAGCGATTCCGCGCTCGGCGTGTAGCCCTCGCGGCACTGCGTGCAGAGCACGCGCACGAGCCGCTGCGCGAGCACGGCGACCAGCGAGGACGCCACGAGATACGGCTCGACGCCCATGTCGACGAGGCGCGTGATCGCGCTCGGCGCGTCGTTCGTGTGCAGCGTCGAGAACACGAGGTGTCCGGTCAGCGAGGCCTGGATCGCGATCTCGGCGGTCTCGAGATCGCGGATCTCGCCGACGAGGATGATGTTCGGGTTCTGGCGCAGCACCGAGCGCAGCGCGTTCGCGAAGGTCAGGCCGACCTTGTTATTGACCTCGATCTGCCCGACGCCCGGCAGCTGGATCTCGACCGGGTCGTCGATCGTAATGATCGCGCGGTCGGCGGTGTTCACGCGCGAGAGCGCGCCGTAGAGCGTCGTGGTCTTGCCCGAGCCCGTCGGTCCCGTGACGAGCACGATCCCGTTCGGGCGCTTGATCAGCCGTTCCCAGGTCGCGAGCTGCTTCTCGCTGAAGCCGAGCCGCGTGAGATCGAGCATCTCCGACGTGCGCGGCAAGAGGCGCAGCACGACGCGCTCGCCGTGCGTCACCGGCACCGTGCTGAGCCGCACGTCGTAATCGCGGCCGGCGATCTTCAGCCGGATGCGGCCGTCCTGCGGGATGCGGCGCTCGGCGATGTCGACGCCGCCGAGGATCTTGATGCGCGACACGATCGACGGCATCAACGCCTTCGGCAGCGGCGCGACCGGCTCGTAGAGCACGTTGTCGCAGCGGAAGCGAACGCGCAGCTCGCGCTCGAACGGCTCGAGGTGGATGTCGCTCGCGCGCTCCTTCACGGCCTGCTGCAGCAACGAATCCACGAGCCGGACGATCGGCGCGTCGTCCTCGGACTCGAGCAGGTCCTGCGGCTCGGCGGCGAGCTCGCTCGCGACGGAGGCGAAGTCTCCGTGCGCCTCGTCGACGATTGAGTCGATCGAGCCCGTGCCGCGGTCGTAGACCTGATTGATCGCGCCCAGCACGCGGCTGCGCGGCGCGAGCTCGGTCTCGATCTCGGCGCCGTCGAAGAGCAGGCGCAGATCGTCGAGCGCGGCGGTGTCGAACGGATCGGCGATCGCGACGCGAACGCCCGTCTCGGTGCGCGCGAGCGGCAACAGGCCGTGCGCCTTCGCGAACGAGATCGGCACGCGGGCGGTCAGCTCGATGTCGACCTCGGCGGGGCGCAGCTCGCCGTGCAGCGGCATCCCGAACTGCGTCCCCAATGCCTGAAGGACCTCCTCCTCCTTGAGCAGCCCGAGCTCGACGATCGAGTCGGTGAGGCGGCCGCCTTTCTCCTGCTGGCGCCGCAGCGCCTCCTCGAGCTGCTCGAGGCGCAGCCGCGTCGTGCGCAGCAGCACCTCGCGCAGCGCGAGGCGCTCGCTGCCGGCGGCGGCGACGGCGGCGCTCACGGCGCGTCCTCCTGCAGCAGGATCACCTTCGGCGACAGGCCGTACGCCTCCGCGATGCCGGCGGCTTTGGCCTCCGCGTCCTCGACGCTCTCGAAGGGCCCGAGGTGGATCTCGTAGAGCACGGTGCCGGAGCGCTCCTCGGTGCGCAGCGTGCCGTCATGGCCGGCGTCGATCAGCTGCTGGAGCGTCGCCATCGCGGCGCCCTCGTCGCCGAATGTCGCAGCGAGGATCTCGAAGCCCAGCACCGGCTGCTTGCCGTTCGCGGCGTCAGTCTGCGCCGCCGCCTCGCGCTCGGCGCGCGACGCGGCGCCGAGCTCGCTCAGCTGCTCGACCGGGTAGCGCTCGCGGTGCTCGCGCAGCGCGGTGCGCACCGGGTTCGTGCCGCTGTAGTCGGGCACCGGGACGCCCTGCTTCTTCGCATCTTCCGCGATCTGGTCCGCCTCCTGGCGCTCACGTCGCGAGAGCTGGAGCGCGTCCTCGGAGCTCTGCCAGAACTCCTCGCGCTTGCGGATCGTCTCCGCGCTGTGCTCGGAGCGCGTCCGAATGATGTGGGGCGTCAGGAAGATCAGCAGATTCGTCTTGCGCACGTTGTCGTCGGTCGAGCGGAACAGCCAGCCGAGCACCGGCACGTCGCCGAGCCACGGCACCTTCGACTCTTCCTCGATGTTCGTCTCGTCGATCAGGCCGCCGATCACCACGGTCTCGTGGTTCGAGACGATCACCGAGTTCTCGACCTTGCGGTTCGTGAGGCTCGGGCCGACGTCGTCGACGTTGCCGACAGCGCTCGAGCTCAGCGCCGCGAGGTTCGTGATCTCCTGGAACAGCTTGAGACGAAGGCTCTCTCCCTCGGAGATCTGCGGCGTCACGCGCAGCGTGATGCCGATGTCGAGGCGCTCGACGTTTACGCTCGACGCGAGGTTGTTGGTCTGGCCCTGCGCCGATTCCACGCGGCTCGTGATGATTGGGATGTTGTTGCCGACCTTGATCTCGGCCTGCTCGTTGTCGAGCGTCAGGATGTGCGGCGCCGAGAGCACGTTGGTGCCGGTGGCGGTCGCGCTGGCGCGGATCAGCGCTTGGATCAGCGTGTCGCCGGAGGTGAAGTTTCCGCCGGCCACGAAGCTGGAGCCGGCGGCTGCGGCGAGCAGATCGCTGAGCAGCTCCGGCGTGACGATCGGAGACGGCGGATCGCTGTCGATCGGGCCGCCGCTCGTCGAGCCGACGACGATGTTGCTGTCCTCGTTGAAGATCCGCACGAGGCCGGTGAAGCCGAGCTGCGTGCCGTCGGTCACGTCGACCTCCAGGATCAGCGCCTCGACGAGCACCTGCGGGCGCGGCGTGTCGAGCTTCGCGACGACCTCGGAGAGCGCGTTGAAGCCCTCGACGCTCGCTTGAATCACCAGCGAGTTCGTCGGCGGATCCGGCGTGACGCTGACGCCGCCTTCCGCGAACTCGGTGACGGCCGCGCGGAGATTCGCGCCCACCGGCGCGCCTCCCGAGACGGAGACGTTCGACGCGCCGGACGGTGCGGCGGCCTGACCGCCGAGCAGCGCCGACAACGTCGCCGCGAGCTCCTCCGCGTCGGCGTGCTTCAGCCGGTAGACGTGGATGCGCCCGCCGCCCTCGGCCCGCACGTCGAGCCGCGCGATCGCCTCCTTGATCTCCGCGGTGCGCTGGCGCGACGCGAGGATCAGCAGCGAGTTCGTGCGATTGTCCGTGATGATCCGCGCGCGAGAGCCGGGCAGCTCACCGGTCGCTTGCTGCGCTCCTCCCGGCACGGGCTGGAGCGTGCGCCGCTGGCGAGCCGTCGCCGAGACGGCTCCGCCGCCGGAGGGCGCAGAGATCTCGGCGAAGAAGATCTCGGAGAGCTGCTCGGCGAGCGTCGCCGCGTCGGCGTGCTTCAAGTGCACGACCGACAGCTCCTCCTTGTACGTCTCGACGTCGATGTCGCGCAGGATGTCGAGAATGCGCGCGATGTTCGTGCCGCTGTCGGTGAGGATGATCGTGTTGGTCGGCGCGTAGGCGACCATCGAGGCGTCCTTCGAGACCAGCGGCTTCAGCGTGTTCGCGATCGCCTCGGCGTCGATGTACCGGAGCGGGATCAGGCGCGTGATGAAGCGATCGCTGCCCGGCGGTCGGCCGCGCACCGTCTCGACGTTCGTCTCCTTCGCCTC
>DASTOI010000738.1:0-10344 GCA_035762585.1 Myxococcota bacterium | reverse complement strand
GGCGCGCGGCCTCGAGGTCCGCGAGCGCACGCAAGCGCTCTGGATCGGCGCTGGCGGGAGCCGCGCCGGACGCCTTCAGCGCGTCGGGCTGCGCGGTCTCCATCAGGATCGTGCGGCGTCCGGCGCCTGCGCGCGACGGCGCCTGCTGGAAGAGCTCGGCGCGGTAGTCGATCGCGACCCCCCGCTGCCCCAGCGTCTCGATGTGCGCTCCCGGCAGCGCCTTGATCGCGTGCGGGCCCCGACCGGCCACCGGCTCGGGCAGCGGCGCGTCATCGCCCGGAGGCAGCTCGCGGTCGGCGTCGACGAGATGGACCTGCAGGCGCTGCTGCGCATCGACGAACGCGACGAAGCTCGTCGCGAAGCTGCGCGAGAACACGCCGAGCCTGCGCTCGCGGCGCCGCGCGCGCACGACGACCTCTTGCGTCGCGTCGGCGCGGCCGAGCGCATCGGCCAGCGCGCGCCCGATCGGCCGCGCGAGCTCGGGCGGAATCGCGGGCCGGCGCGTCTCGTCGCCGCGCGTTGTCTCGCGGATCTCGATGCGCGCGAGCGCGTTCTCGGCGCGCGCGGCGGAGAGCGCGGCGGGATGCGCGAAGCCGCGCGGCAGCGCGGCGCCGCCCTTCGTCTGGCTGCGCAGCGTCACCGTGAGCTCCGGCGTCTCGACGAGCGGCACGCGCACGTAACGCGCGCCGCAGCCGAGGGCGAGGAACGCACAGGCAGCGGCGATCAGAAACCTCGCGTCACTACCCACTCAGCGCTCCCACGATGCGGTGGGCGGCGAAGCTCGCGCCGTAAGCGAGCAGCAGCAAGTAGAGGAACGCGAACGCGGGCCAGCGCCACGAGTTCGTCTCGCGCGCGAGCGTCGCGATCGTCGACGCGCACTGCAGTGCGAACACGAAGAAGACGAGCAACGCGGCCACCGAAGCGGGCGTGTAGATCTTCGCGCCGGTCTTCGGATCGCGATCGCTCGCGAGCGCTTCGCGCAGCGAGGTGTCGTCGTCGCTCGACGCGGCGTAGATCTGCGCGAGCGTCGCGACGATCACCTCGCGCGCGGCGAGGCTCGCGACCAGGCCGATGCCGATCTTCCAGTCGAAGCCGAGCGGCTCGAGCACCGGCTCGAGCGCGTGACCGATGCGCCCTCCGGCGCTGTGCTCGAGCCGGTAGGCGGCGGCTTGCGCGTCGTCGAGCCCAGCCGGCGCTTCGTTGCGCGGGAAGTTCAGCAGCCCCCATAACAAGATCGAGACCGCCAGGATGATCGTGCCCGCGCGGCGCAGGAAGCGGCTCGCCGCGCCCCACACCTGCGAGAGCACGAGCTTCGCGGTCGGCACGCGATACGGCGGCAGCTCGAGGTAGAACGGCATCGCGTCGGCCTTCACGAGCGTGCGGCCGAGGATCGCTGCTGCGGCGAACGCTCCGAGCGCGCCGAGCAGATAGAGCCCGAGCAGCGTGAGCCCCTGCAAGCCGAGCGGCCCGAGCACCTTCTTCGCCGGCACGAACGCACCGATCAGCAGCGCATAGACCGGGAGGCGCGCCGAACAGGTCATCAGCGGCGCGACCAGCATCGTGACGAGGCGCTGCGTCGCGGACGGGATCGTGCGCGTCGCCATGATGCCGGGCACCGCGCACGCGTAGGACGACAGCAGCGCGACGAACGCGCGCCCTTCGAGGCCGATGCGGCCCATCACGCGGTCGACGACGAACGCGGCGCGCGCCATGTAGCCGACGTCTTCGAGCAGATAGAGCAGCGTGAAGAGCAGCAGGATCTGCGGGAGGAACACGATCACCGAGCCGACGCCGGCGATCACGCCGTCCGCCGTGAAATCGGCGATCACGCCGGCGGGCAGGACCGAGCGCGCGACGTCCGAGAGCGCCGCGATCCCCGCGTCGATGGCGTCCATCGCCGGCGTCGCCCACGCGAAGATCAGCTGAAAGAAGAACACCATCACGAGCGCGAAGAGCAGGGTGCCGAGCAGCGGATGGAGCACGATCCGGTCGATCGCCTCGGTCGCCGCGCTACGGCCCGGGCGCTTCACGAGCGAGGTCGCGAGCACGGATTCGACCCACGCGCGGCGATCGTCGCGCGCCTGCGGCGGGGGCAGCGGCGGCTGGCTCCACGACTCCGGATGCGGAAGCAAGCGCCGCAGCTCGCCGAGTCCGAGCCCGCGATGCCCGACGACGCCGACGACCGGCACGCCGAGCGCCGCGCTCAAGCGCGCGAGATTCAGCTCGCCGCCGCGCGCGCGCAGCTCGTCGACCATCGTGATCACCACGCATGCGGGCAGGCCGAGCGCCAGCGCCTGCGCGACGAGCGCGAGCGAGCGCTCGATCGTGCACGCGTCGACCGTGATCACGAGCCCATCCGGCGCCGCGACGCCCGGGATCTCGCCGTGCACGACCCGCGCGACGACCGCCTCGTCCGGGCTGAGCGGCGAGAGGCTGTACGTGCCGGGCAAGTCGATGATGCGAAGCGCGTGGCCGTCGATCTTCGCGTCGCCCTCACGCCGCTCGACGGTCACGCCCGGGTAGTTGCCGACGCGCGCGCGCAGGCCGGTCAGCGCATTGAACAGCGTCGTCTTGCCCGAGTTCGGGCTGCCGACCAAGCCGAGCCGAACGACACGGCCGGTCTCTACGGGCTCGGCCGCTGCAACCTCCGCGACGGCGGCTGCGCTAGCCACGGCTCACCCGCACCGCGCGCGCCTCGGAATCGCGCAGGCAGAGCTGGCTGCCGCGAAGCTCGTACACCCGCGGGTCCCTCAGCGGGGCGCGGCGGCGGACGGTCACGCGCGTACCCGGGACGAAGCCCAGATCCTCGAGGCGCTGCTCCATCTCCGGCGACGCCTGTACACGCACGACCGCCGCGGACGCACCCAGGGGGAGCTGGTCGAGCGTCGTCTCCGAGGGGTGGTTCACGGCGGGCAGCCATTCCTTAGATAGGGAGCGCATCCTGCATGAAAACAGTTTTCATTTTCACGCAGTCGGCCCCGATCGGCTAGCGGCACCGCCTGGGGTCTGACCCCTTTCGGTGTCATTGCGCCGAAGGTGTCCGCTCGTGTTCGCCAACGATGGACGAGTTTCGGCGCGCGCCTACTCGCGCTCGCTCTTCAGCTGGCGCGCCATCAGCAGCCGCCCTGCTTGCGCCGGTGTCAGCTTGCCTTCGAGCACGGCCTTGAGGCCCGTCGCGATCGGCATCTCCATGCCGAGCTTCGCCGCAAGCCCGCACGCCGCGTAGGTCGTCTTCACGCCCTCGGCGACCTCGTTCATCCCGCGCACGATCTCCGCGAGCGTGCGGCCGCGCGCGAGCTCGAGCCCCACCGTGCGGTTGCGCGAGAGATCGCCGGTGCAGGTGAGGATCAGGTCGCCCATCCCGGAGAGGCCGAGGAACGTGAGCGGATCGGCCCCGAGCTTGATGCCGAGCCGCGCGATCTCGTGCAGCCCGCGCGTCATCAGCGCGGCACGCGCGGAGAGACCGGTGCCGAGGCCGTCGCTCATCCCGACCGCGATCGCGACGACGTTCTTCAGCGCGCCGCCGACCTCGACGCCGATCACGTCCTTGTGCGTGTAGCCGCGGAAGAGCGGCGACGAGAGCGCGGACTGCACTGCGGTCGCGTGGGCCTCCTCCGCGCATGCGAGCGTCACCGCGGTGGGCTTTCCCGCCGCGACCTCGCGCGCGAACGACGGCCCCGAGAGCGCGACGACGCGCGAGCGCAGGTGCTCGGGCAGCACGGCCGCGAGCACCTGGTGCATCAGCAGCGACGTCTCGACCTCGATGCCCTTCACCGTCGAGACGACGATCGCGTCCTCCGCCATCAGCCGTCCCGCCGCGCGCATCACCTCGCGCACGCCGTGGCTCGGGATCGCGCAGATCACGAGCTGGCGACCAGCGACCGCGCCCGCGAGATCCGCTGTGACGCGCAGGCCCTCGGGCAGCGCGAAGTCGCTGAGGTACTTCGGGTTGCGGCGCTCGCGCTGCATCGCGGCGGCCATCTCGGCGTCGCGCGCCCACAGCGTCACGTCGTGCTTGCGCGCGGCGAGCAGCGCGAGGCACGTGCCGAAGCTCCCTGCTCCGAGCACCGCGACGCGCGTCCGCATGCGCGGCACGTTCGCGAATTCGCGAGCCGCGGCAATTGCGGCGCAAAGCGCGCGCGAGCCGTTGAAGCGCTGACCTCTGGCGCTAGCATGCGCGCGCTTTTTCGAGCCGCGACGCGCAGTTAACGCGAGTTTCGATGCGTGCAGTGCGGTTTCGTACGGAGGAGACCGGCTTGCTCGCGGAATTCGCCGGCGTGCTCTTGATCCTGGCCCTGGCGATCGTCGTCGCGAGCGGAATGGTCGCCGCACCGAAGCTGCTCGGCCCGAAGCGCGATTTCCCGGAGAAGCTCGATCCGTTCGAGTGCGGCGAGAAGCAGATCGTCTCTCCGAAACAGCGCTTCTCGGTGAAGTTCTACTTGGTCGCGATGCTGTTCGTGCTGTTCGATCTCGAGGCGGTGTTCTTCTATCCGTGGGGCGCGCTGTTCCGCGAGCTCGGCGTCTATGGCTTCGTCGCGATGACGGTGTTCACGATTCCGCTCGTGCTCGGCCTGCTCTACGAGTGGCGCAAAGGGGCGCTCGAGTGGTGAAGGCAGCAAGCGCCGCTTCGGCGCGCGCAGCGAGGTGGAGTCTTCGGAGCCGAGCGAAGTCGAACAGTGGCTTCGCTGTGGGGAAGGCCCGAACGTGTGTGGTCGCGCATCCATGACGAAGAACGCCAGCGCCGCTCCCTCGGGCGCAGAGCCCAAGGAGCTCTCCGCCGAGTCGCGCGCGCGTATCGAGCGCGAGATGGCGAAGTTCCCGAAGAAGCGCGGCGCGCTGCTCGCGGCGCTGCACATCGCGCAGGAAGAGCACGGCTGGATCTCGCCCGCGCTCGCGAAGACGCTCGCCGCGCTGTTCGAGATCACCCCGATCGAGGTGATGGAGGTCGTCTCCTTCTACAACATGTTCTACGACCGCCCGCAGGGCCGGCACCACGTCTACGTGTGCACGAACTTGCCCTGCTCGCTGCGCGGCGCGCGCGGGTTGTTACGGGCGCTCGAGTCGCATCTGGGCGTGCGCGCCGGCGAGACGACTCCGGACGGGCGCGTCACGCTCGGCCACGAGGAGTGCCTCGGCGCGTGCGCATACGCGCCGATGCTGCGCGTCGGCCCGACTTATCACGAGAATCTGGACGTCGAGCAGGCCAAGCGCCTGGTCGACGCGCTCGAGTAGGCGCGATGGCACTCACGGCGCCGTACGTCACGAACTACCTGACGCAGCACTTCGCGGACGACGCGTTCGGGCAGGTCGACGGCTACGTCGCGCGCGGCGGCTACGAGGCGGCGCGCAAGGCAATCACGCGCATGGCGCCCGACGAGGTCGCGACGCTCGTGAAGGACGCGGGCCTGCAGGGCCGCGGCGGCGCCGGCTTCGTTGCCGGCCTCAAGTGGACGTTCATGCCGAAGGGCGCGGACAAGCCGAAGTACCTCGTCTGCAACGCGGACGAATCGGAGCCCGGCTCGTTCAAGGACCGCATCCTGATGGAGCGCGGCCCGCACCAGATGCTCGAAGGCATCCTGATCGCGGCCTGGGCGACCGGCGCCGAGAAGACCTTCATCTACATCCGCGGCGAGTACGCGTTCGCGGCCAGTCAGCTCGAGCGCGCGATCGAGGAAGCCTATTCGCGCGGATACCTCGGCAGCCGCGTGATGGGCACCGCGCTCTCGCACGACGTCGTGCTCGTGCGCGGCGCGGGCGCCTACATCTGCGGCGAAGAGACGGGCCTGCTCGAATCGCTCGAGGGCAAGAAGGGCCAGCCGCGCAAGAAGCCGCCGTTCCCGGCGCAGTACGGCGCGTTCGGCATGCCGACCACCGTCAACAACGTCGAGACCTTCAGCCACGTCCCGCACATCATCAAGAACGGCAAGGAGTGGTTCCGCTCGATCGGCACCGAGAAGAGCCCCGGCACGACGATCTTCGGCGTCTCCGGTCACGTTGTTAGGCCCGGCCTGTACGAGCTGCCGCTCGGCACGAAGCTCGACGAGATCGTGTTCGAGCATGCGGGCGGCGTGCCGGACGGAAGGCGCGTGAAGGGCGTGATTCCGGGCGGCATGTCGATGCCGATCCTGCCCGCCGGCCAGCTCGACGTGCCGATGGCGAACGAGTTCCTGCGCGAGCGCAAATCGATGCTCGGCACCGGCGGCGTCATGGTGATGGACGAGACCACCTGCATGGTCCGCGTCGGCTGCGTGATCTCGTGGTTCTTCCGCGACGAGTCGTGCGGCCAATGCACGCAGTGCCGCGAAGGCACCGGCTGGATGAACAAGATCCTGAACCGGATCGAGCGCGGCGCCGGCACGCGCGAGGATCTCGACGTGCTGCTCGACGTCGCGGGCAAGATGGAGGGCGCGACGATCTGCGCGTTCTCCGACGCCGCGGCCTGGCCGGTGCAAGGGTTGCTACGGCACTTCCGCGAGGACTTCGAGGCCCACGTGCGCGAGCAGAAGTGTCCGTTCCCCGCGAGCTTCGAGCTCTAGTCATGGCCAACGTCATCATCGACGGCGTGGCCTACGAGGTGCAGGACGGGCGCACGATCCTGCAGGCGCTCGACGACCTCGGCCTGCTGATGAACGGCGTCGACGTCCCTCATTATTGCTGGCACCCGAAGCTCTCGATCGACGGCTCGTGCCGGCTCTGCCAGGTCGAGGTGAAGGGACAGCCGAAGCTCCAGATCGCGTGCAACACCGTGGTCGCGAACGGCATGGAGATCACCACCGCGAACGAGCGCGTCCAGAAGGCGCGCGAGGGCGTGATGGAGCTGCTGCTCGTCAACCACCCGCTCGACTGCCCGATCTGCGATCAGGCCGGCGAGTGCAAGCTGCAGGACTACGCGTACGAGTACGGCCTCACGCACGCGCGCACGAAGGAGCCGCGCCGGCCGCTGAAGAAGCGCGCGGATCTCGGCCCGACGATCCTGCTCGACCAAGAGCGCTGCATCTTGTGCCGCCGCTGCGTGCGCTTCACGCGCGAGATCTCGAAGACGGGCGAGCTGTGCGTCGCGAGCCGCGGCGATCGCTCGACGATCGAGACGTTTCCGGGCGCGCCGCTCGACAATGATTATTCGATGAACGTCGCCGACATCTGCCCGGTCGGCGCGCTCACCACCAAGGATTTCCGCTTCAAGATCCGCGTCTGGTTCCTCGACGAGAGGCCCGGCGTCTGCACCGGCTGCGCGAACGGCTGCAACGTCTTCCTCGGCGTCGCGAACAATCAGGTCTACCGCTACGTGCCGCGCCGCAACGACGCGGTGAACGACACCTGGATCTGCGACGAGGGCCGCATGTCCTACAAGCGCATCGGCGCCGCCGATCGCGTGCGCGAGCCGATGGTGCGCAGCGCGGGCGGCGGGCTCGCGTCGGCGAAGCTCGACACGGCGATCGCCGCGGCCGCAGCGAAGCTGCGCGCGGTGACGAGCGGCGGCGCGGGCGTCGTCGCTGCGCTCGGATCGGCGCACGCGACGAACGAGGACTTGTTCGTGTTGCGCCGCTTCTGCGAGGCGCTCGGCACGGAGACCATGGGCGTCGCGGTGCCGACCGGGCGCGCGGACGGCTTCTTGATCAAGGCGGAGAAGGCGGCGAACGGCGCCGGCGCGCGCGCGCTCGGCTTCAAGGACGCGCAGGCCGTCGCGGATCGCCTGAAGGCGGGCGCGGTGCGCGCGCTGATCGTGCTCGGCGACGACGCGCTCGCCGTCCTCGGCGGCGAGGCTGCGCTCGCGAAGCTCGAGTGCGTGATCCTGCTCGCGACGCATCACACGCCGCTCGAGCGCGCGGCCGACGTCGTGTTCCCCGCGCGCGTCGCCGCCGAGAAGCTGGGCACTTTGACGAATCACGCGGGCCGCGTGCAGCGCGTCGTGCCCGCGGTCGAGCCCGCGTTCGAGGCGTACGCCGAAGGAGAGATCCTCGCGCGCCTCGGCGAGGCGCTCGGGCTGCAAGGCTTCGCGCCGGGCCGGCGCTACGACGCGCGCGAAGTATCGAAGCTGTTAGGGGAGGCCGTGCCTGCGTTCGCGGGCTGCGACGTCGACGCAGTCGGCGACGAAGGGCGGCCGCTCGGCGGCGCGGGAGCGCGCTGAGTGGAGCTCCAAGTCGTCGTCAAGATGCTCGTGATCGTGCTCGTGATCATGGGCGCGTTCTTGCCGCTGATCACGTGGGTCGAGCGCAAACAGAGCGCGGTGATGCAGGACCGCATCGGCGCCAACCGCGCGGACCTGCTCGGCATCACCGCGCTCGGGTTGCTGCATCCCGCGGCCGACGTGCTCAAGCTGCTGACGAAGGAAGACGTCGTGCCGGCGGGCGCGAACCGCTGGATCCACCAGCTCGCGCCGGTGATCGCGCTCGTGCCCGCGATCATCACGCTCGCGGTCGTGCCCTACGGCGGCGCGTATCAGTTCGACGGCTGGGTGCTGAACCTGGTCGTCGCCGACATCGATTGGGGAATGCTCTACGTGTTCGCGGTCGGCTCGCTCGCGACCTACGGCGCGGTGATGGCGGGCTGGGCGAGCAACTCGAACTGGGGCCTGCTCGGCTCGATGCGCGCGTCGGCGCAGATGATCTCGTACGAAGTGACGATGGGGCTCTCGCTGGTGGGCCTGTTCATGGTCTACGAGTCGCTGCGCCTGACCGAGATCGCGCAGGCGCAGGACGCGACCTTCCGCATCTTCGGCTTCCTCGAGCTGTTAGGGACGAGCGTGCCGTGGTGGCTCGGCTGGCTCCAGCTGCCGAGCTGGGGCGTGTTCCTGCAGCCGCTCGGCTTCATCCTGTTCCTCACCTGCATCATGGCCGAGAACAAGCGCCCGCCGTTCGACGCGCCCGAGGGCGAGAGCGAGCTCGTCGCCGGCTACCACATGGAATACTCGGGCATGCGCTTCGGCCTGTTCTACACGGCCGAGTTCCTCGAAGTGCCCGTGATCGGGATGATCGTCACGACGCTGTTCCTCGGCGGCTGGTCGATCCCGTGGCTCTCGCAGGGCGAGATCATCGGCGGGCTCACGCCGACGCTCGGCGTCACGTTCGCGACGGTCGTCTGCATGGCGCTTCACTTCGTCTCGTTCCTGCTGAAGGTCGTCGTGATGATCTGGCTGCAGATGGCGCTGCGCTGGACGCTGCCGCGCTTCCGGTACGACCAAGTGATGGATCTGTGCTGGAAGATGATCCTGCCGATCTCGATCGCGAACGCGTTCGTGACCGGCGGCGTGATCTTGTTACTGGAGCGCGCATGACGCTCTGGCTGTTCTACTTCTTCGCGTTCATCGCGATCGCGGGCGCGCTCGGCATGCTGCTGAACACGCGCAACACGGTGGCGAGCGCGCTCTCGCTGGTCGCGACGATGTGCTCGCTCGGCGCGATCTACGTGCAGCTCGACGCGTACCTGATCGGCGCGCTGCAGATCCTGATCTACGCCGGCGCCATCCTCGTGCTGTTCCTGTTCGTCGTGATGCTCTTGAACCTGCGCCAGGACGCGCTGCCGGGCGCACGCTTCGCGAAGCCGCTGCTCACGACGCTCGCCGCCGCCGCGCTCGGCGTCGGCTTCCTGACGCTGCTGCCGGGCGCGTTCGGCCCCGCCGCCGAGATCGCCGAAGGCTTCGGCGGCTACCGCGCGGTCGGCGCGGAGCTGTTCACCGATTACGTGCTCGCGTTCGAGGTCACCTCGCTCTTGCTGCTCAGCGCGATGATCGGCGCGGTGATCCTCGCGAAGCGAAAGATCGACGGATGATCCCGATCACTCACGCGCTCGCGTTATCAGGGATCCTGTTCCTGCTCGGCACGCTCGGCGCGCTCACGCGCCGCAACCTGATCGTGATCCTGATGTCGATCGAGCTGATGCTGAACGCCGTGAACCTCGCGTTGGTCGCGTTCTCGCGGCAGTGGGGCAACCAGGCCGGCCAGCTGTTCGTGCTGATGGTGATCGTCGTCGCCGCCGCCGAGGTCGCGGTCGGGCTCGGCATCGTGCTCTCGCTGTTCCGCAACCGTGAATCCGTCAACGTGGAAGACGCGAGTCTCTTGAAATGGTAGAAGCGACTCCCAACAGCTTGATCCGCTGGGTGCCGCTGCTGCCGCTGATCGGCGCGCTCGTGCACGGCGTGCTGCTCGCGTTCTTGCGCAAGCCGTTGAATCGCACGGCCACGATCGCGCTCTCCTGCGGCGGTGTGGTCGCCGCGTTCGCGCTCTCGCTGCTGCTCGTCAACGACCTCGCGCGCCTGCCCGCCGACGCGCGCGTGATGACCGACGTGATGTACACATGGATCGGCACCGCGAACTTCAGCGCCGACGCCGCCTTCCTGCTCGACCC
>DASTOI010000737.1:0-2417 GCA_035762585.1 Myxococcota bacterium | reverse complement strand
GACGGCGACGTCGAGTCCGCGGCGATCCGCCGGCGGCGCGACGTAACCCTCGAAGCTGGTCACGAAGCCGCGCGACGGGATCTCGGGCGCGGGCGCCGGCGCCTTCAGCTTGAAGCGCGAGCCGTCGGCCGCCGTGAGCTCGTCCCGCTGCGGATCGAACGCGAGCGTCCCGGCGAGCGCGTAGGCGATCACGATCTCGGGGCTGCCGATGAACGCGAGCGTGCTCGGGTTCGAGTCATTACGGGCCGGGAAGTTGCGGTTGAACGAGGTGAGGATCGAGTTCACCTCACCCTTCGAGATCTCGTCGCGCCGCCACTGGCCGATGCACGGGCCGCACGCGTTCGCGAGCACGGTCGCGCCGATCGCCTCGAGCTCCGCCATCTGGCCGTCGCGCCGAATCGTCTGGTGGATTTGCTCGGAGCCGGGCGAGACCCAGAGCGTGCACTTCGACTTCACGCCGCGCGCAGCCGCCTGCCGCGCGACATCGGCCGCGCGCGAGAGATCCTCGTACGACGAGTTCGTGCAGCTGCCGATCAGCGCCGACGAGAGCTGCGCCGGGTAGCCCTGCTTCGCGACGTCCGCGCCCATTCGCGAGATCGGCCGCGCGAGATCGGGCGTGTGCGGGCCGACGATGTGCGGCTCGAGCCTCGAGAGATCGATCTCGATGATCTCGTCGTAGAACTTCTCAGGGTGGGCTTCGACTTCCGGATCCGAAGCGAGCAGCGCCGCGTGCTGGGTCGCGAGCTCCGCCAGCTCTTCGCGGCCCGTCGACTTCAGGTAGATCGCCATGCGCTCGTCGTATGGGAAGATCGACGTGGTCGCGCCGAGCTCGGCGCCCATGTTCGTGATCGTGCCCTTGCCGGTGCATGAAAGCGATTTCGTGCCCGGCCCGAAGTACTCGACCACGCGGTTCGTGCCGCCCTTCACCGTGAGCCGCTCGCACACTTTCAGGATCACGTCCTTCGGCGCCGCCCAGCCGTTCAGCGCACCTGTTAGGCGGACGCCGACCAGCCGCGGGTAGAGCACCTCCCACGGAAAGCCGGCCATCACGTCGACCGCGTCCGCGCCGCCGACGCCGCATGCGAACATGCCGAGCCCGCCCGCATTCGGCGTGTGCGAGTCGGTGCCGATCATCATGCCGCCGGGGAACGCGTACTTCTCGAGCACGACCTGATGGATGATGCCCGCGCCCGGGCCCCAGAAGCCGATGCCGTAGCGCGCCGAGGCCGTGCGCAGGAACTCGAACACCTCGCGGTTCGTGACGTTCGCGGTGGCCATGTCTTTGGCCGCGCCCTGATGCGCCTGGATCAAGTGGTCGCAGTGCACGGTCGACGGCACCGCGGTCTCCTCACGGCCCGACGAGATGAACTGCAGAATCGCCATCTGCGCGGTCGCGTCCTGCATCGCGACGCGGTCCGGGCTCAGCTCGAGGTACGACTTGCCGGCTTCGAGCTCCTGCTCGCCCGGATGGCTCAGATGGCCGAGCAGCGCCTTCTCCGCGTACGTGAGTGGGCGGCCGAGGCGCTTGCGCACGATCGCGAGGTTGCTCTCCACCTTCGCGTAGGTGCGGCGAACCAGCTCGGGCGTCGTCTCGATCGCGGGCATCGCGGGTCTCCCAGAAGAAAAATGCAAGCTAGCAGTGAGATCGGGTGAGATTGCGGCTCGATTGAGTCTCTGATCAACATCGACCGCGTGCTCAATGCCGGCAGCGAGGCGTGGCTGCGGCGGCGACTGCGCGCGGGGTAACGTGCCCGCATGCAGCCCCGCGATTTCTTCGTCGATGGCGCCCACGGCAATCGCATCCACGGCGTCGAATGGAGCCGCGACGGTGTCCCGCTGCTTCTGGTGCATGGCTTCGGCAACGAAGCGCACATCTGGGACGACTTCGCGCCGCTGGTCGCGCCGCACTACCGCGTGATCGCGATCGACCAGCGCGGCCACGGCGATTCCTCGCACGATCCCGAGCTGCGTTACGACTACGAGTTCCTGGCCGCGGACCTCGAGGCCGTAACAAGCGCATTGGGGATCGAGCGCTTGGTGCTGGTCGGGCACTCGCTGGGCGGCCGCACGTCGATGCTGTTCGCAGGGAAGCATCCGGAGCGGATGGCGGGGCTCGTGATCGTCGACAGCGCGCCCGAGTTCGACGCGCGCGGCACGACGCGCATCCGCCAAGAAGCGGAGGCGCGCGGCGACGGCTCGCTCGCGTCCGTCGCCGAGTACCAGCGCCTGCTCGCGCACAACTTTCCAGCGGGCCGACCGGACGCGCTCGCGCGCATGGCGCGGCACGAGCTGCGCCAGCGCCCGGATCGGCGCTTCGAGCGCAAGCTCGACCCGAAGTTCATGGCGGGACGGCGCCCCGAGAGCGAGGCCGACGCGCTCGCGCGCGAGCGCGAGACCGCGAAGCAGCTGTGGGAGGC
>DASTOI010000736.1:0-2608 GCA_035762585.1 Myxococcota bacterium | reverse complement strand
TTCGCGAACGATTCCGCGTACGAGCTGAAGAACTCGAGCGCTTCCAGCGGCACGTTCTTCGCGAGCATCTCGTTGATCTGCGGGGTCTCGAGCTCGCCGAAGAGATCCGCCAGCTCCCAGGCCAGCTCCGAAGTCGTCATGCGGATCTCCGCTCGCGCCGCGGCGCGCAGCAAAACAGGCCGAGCCATCGTGGCATCGCGTTCCGGCGAAGTCAACGAAAACGCTGTGATCTCGCGCACTTGCGCGTGCGCGGCCCGCGCGCAGCGCTTGCCGCTCGCGGGCGCCAGCGAACTCGCAGCGCGACGGCCCGTGTTCGCGCCGAGTTGCCTCACGCCTGCGCAGCCCGGGCGCTGCTCGAGCGCGCCCACTCGGCGCGAATGCGAGCACGCGCCGCGCGCCCTAATAATCCGCGGGCCGCCGCGAGCGGCGCGGCGATCCCGCGGAAGAGGTGGTCGGGGCGACTGGATTCGAACCAGCGACCTCTTCGTCCCGAACGAAGCGCGCTACCAAACTGCGCCACGCCCCGAAGGCGGCGGAATATGACAGAGATCGCCGCGCGGGCCATGGCGGCGGGCCGCGCCGCGCGCGGCGCCGAAACCGGGCGCCCTGAGAAGACGGTCGCGAGCCGCTCCGAGTAGTTCGCGCGCTCCGCATGCGTACTCCCGCGGATCAACGCGCGCGTGCGACGGCCGATCCGCAACTCGCGCGCGAAGCGCAACCGACCGGCGGGCAGCATGACGTTCGACCTGATCGTGATCGGCGGAGGCATCGCCGGCTCCTCCGCCGCGGAGGAGGCGACGCGGCGCGGCTCGCGCGTGCTGGTCGTCGATCCGTTCGACGCGGCGCAGTGTGCGGCGCGCACCGGCGCGATCCCGCTCGCGACGCTGCGCCAGCTCGGCATCCGCCAGCGCCGCCCCGGCGTCGCGCGCGGCAGCAGCGCGCATTTCGCGGGCTTGATCGCGCACGTGCTCGGGCAGCGCGAGGAGCGAGCGCGCGCTCACGCCGAGGACGCGCTCGCGCGCCTCGCCCGCCTCGGGGCGCACGTCATCCGCGGCCAAGCCGACGTCGTCGAGCCGCACGGCGTGCGGCTCTCGGATGGAACGCTCGCAACCGGCGAGGCGATCCTGCTCGCGACCGGCAGCGCGCCGCGGCGACCTGGGCGCTTTCCGTGGGACTGCGGCATCGCGCAGGATTCCGAGGGGATCCTCGCAGCGGGCGAGCTCCCGCGCGCGGCGCTCGTGGTCGGCGCGGAGGAAGAGGGCTGCGAGATGGCGGCGGTGCTCGCCGGGCTCGGCGTCCAGGTCACGCTCGTCGAACGCCGGCGCAAGCTGTTTCGCTTCGCGGATCGCGACCTGCTCGACCACCTCCACCTCGGCTTCCGCCGGCTCGGCGTCACGATCGTGATGGAGGACGAGATCGTCGCGATCGACGTGCGCGGCGAGGGCGAGTCGCTCCACGCGCGCGTCTCGATGAGCAGCGGCCGCGTCGAGATCTGCGACCGCATCATCGTCGCGGCCGGGCGCACCCCGCGCAGCGACTTCGCCGACGTGGCGGGGCTCGACCGCGACGCGCGCGGCTTCGTCGCGGTCGACGAGAACGGCCGCACGTCGCTGCCTTGGCTGTTCGCGGCAGGCGATGTGACCGGCCCGCCGTTTCGTGTCGGCACGGCGGTCTGGCAGGGGCGCGCGGCGTCCGCGAACGCGCTGTCGGGCTCGACGCGCTCGCCCGGCGAGCTCACGCACTGCGTACACACGCTGCCGCAGATCGCGACGGTCGGCGTCGGCGAGGATGCCTGCCGGCTGCTCGGGCGCGACGTGATCGTCGGGAGCGCGGGCGAACGCGATCTGCTCGTCACGAGCGGAACGCAGGATCCGGTGCGCGTGCTGAAGCTCGTGTTCGACCGAGATACGCGCGTGCTGCTCGGCGTGCAGATCGCCGGCGGCATGGCGGTCGAGCTGATCCACGTCGGCGCGCTCTTGGTCGGCCGCGAGGCGCGCATCGACGACGTCGCCGACATGGTGCTCGACCACCCCGCGCAGTGCGACGCGTTCCGCGCCGCCGCGTGGGCGGCGCTCGCGCGCGCCGCGACCGCCGCTGCGCCGGCTGCCTGAGCGGCCCCGCCCTCCGTGGCACGAGCGCGCGGCGTCCCTTGTTAGGGGCGCGAGGTCGGCGCCGACTCGCTTCGCGCCGGCCGCTCGGGCCGCGCCGTCGCGACGCGCTGCAGCGTGTGGACGCGGTTGCGCCCGGCCGCCTTGGCGGCGAACAGCGCCGCATCGGCGCTCGACACGACCTCGTCGGCGCTCTCGACGTTCGCGGCGCGCGAGGCCACGCCGATGCTGAGCGTCGGCGCGATCGGCGCGCCGTGCTCCGCCGCGATGCGCAGCGCCTCGACGTCGCGGCGCAGGTATTCGGCGAGCACGAGCCCGCCCTCGAGCGGCGATGCGACGACCGCGATGAACTCCTCACCGCCGTAGCGGCCGATCACGTCGGTGCCGCGCACGCGCTGCCCGAGCACGCCGCCGATCGCAGCGAGCACGCGGTCGCCGGTCGGGTGGCCGTGGGTGTCGTTGATCTTCTTGAAGTAGTCGACGTCCGCGATCAGGATCGT
>DASTOI010000735.1:0-5190 GCA_035762585.1 Myxococcota bacterium | reverse complement strand
GCGCAAGTACAAAGCCGCGGCGGATGCGCTCGACGGCGCGATCGACGCCTATGGCGGGACCGCGCAGCTGCACATGCGGCTCGGCGAGATGCGCCTGCTCGCGGGCGACGCGGAGGGCGCGCTCGAAGCCGCGGAGGCGGGCCTCTCCGTCGCGACCTCGCCGCTGCACAAGCTCGCGCTGCTGCGCGTTCAATCTCGCGCCCAGCTCGTGCGCGGCGCGTTCGACGCCGCGGCGGTCAGCTTCGGGCGAATGCAGGAGCTCACGAAGGGGCGGGTCGCGACCAAGGATCTGATTCCGTACGCGCAGGCGCTCTACGCGACGGGCCGCGACGGCGCCGCGCGCTCTCTGCTCGAGACCGCGCTGAACCTCGAGCCGCCGCCGATCGACGGCGTCGTGCTGTTCGCGCGCAGGGAGGGCGCGAAGGACGCCGAGCGCGCCGAGAAGCTCGTCGCCGCCGCGCTCGAGCGAAGCCCGCGAAACCCGACGCTGCTCGAGGAGGCGGCGCGCTTCGACCTCGCGGCGGGCCGCGCCGAGCGCGCGGTCCAGCGGCTCGAGGCCGCGCTCGAGTCTTCGCCGACCCATGCGCCGCTGCACGTCACGCTCGCGCGCGTTCGCTTTCAGACCGGCGATGCGGAGGGCGCGATCGCGAGCGCCGAGGAAGCGCTGCGGCTCGACCCGTCGAGCCCGAACTCGATCGCGGCGCGCGTGCTGGTCGCCGCCTATTCGCAGGTCGGAAGGCTGGAGGAAGCGGTCGCTCAGCTCCAGACGGCGCATCAGAGCGGAAAGCTCGGATTGGGCAGCAAGGTGCTGCTCGCGCGGCTGCTCGCGGGCCAAGGGAAGCAGAAGGAGGCGATCGACCTGCTCGAGGACGTCGCGAAGGAGGCGCCCAACCTCGCCGGCCCGAAGAACGATCTCGCGTACCTGCTGATCGCGTCGGGTCGCGATCTCGACCGCGCGCTCAGCATGGCCCAGGAGGCGCGGGCGGCTCTGCCCAACTTGGGCCCCGTCGCCGACACACTCGGGTTCGCGTACCTCGCGAAGCGCCTCCCGGACGCCGCGCTCCCTCAGTTCGAGGAGGCGGTGAACCTCGCGGAGCACGGCTCCCCGGAGTGGGGGATCGCGCAGCTCCACCGCGCGCAGGCGCTCGTCCAGCTGGAGCGCGTCGAGGACGCGCGCGCCGCGGCCGAAGCGGCCCTCACCGCGGCGAAGTTCCCGGAGCAACAGGACGCCCGGAAGCTGCTGGACACGCTCAAAGCCGGCTGACTCTTCGTCAGGGGCAACCGGGGTCGGGTACGGATTGCTCTTTTTCGACGATCGGTGCCTGACCCCAATTGCTGCCGGCGGCTTCTCGGCAAGCTGCTCGCATTTGCGTGCGCGAACTGACACTTCGGGGCGTGGGCGGCCACTCCTCCCCCGGTGGCCCAGCGAGAGCCGGGGCGCCTCGAACACGATCCCCCTCGTGACTTGGGCAGGGTGCCGCTGCTGCGAGGGAGAAGGAAGAGAGGGACTCATGCGAAAGCTGAAGATGTTTGCGCTCGGCGCAGTGTTAGTCGGCGCGTCGGCCGCAAACGCAGGTCAGTTGATCTCGGCGACGTACACGCAGACGCTGCAGGGCGTCCCGCTGGAGCTCGGCACGCCGAATGGTGGTGTCGCGACGGGGACGCTGGTCGGGAACTCGTTCACGTTAGACGCAGGAAGCGCGTTCGCGACCGACTTCTGTATCGTGAACCCGGGCGCGACCTCATGCCCGACCGGCTTCACCACCGCGCCGCCGGTTCCGACCGGCCCGGTCGTGGATAACCCGGGCGGCCCGTTCGCGGCGCCGGTCGTCGGCCTCAACGTGACGTTCACGATGAACGGTGCGATCGCCGGCACGCTCGGTCAGGGCGACATCAGCCCGGCTTCTGGCGTGATGGGCCTCGTCCGCGTGATGGCGAAGTTCGGCAAAGTCGCTCCTTCGTTCACCCTGATCCCGGTCCCGGTGAATGCGGGTGTGGGTGCCACGGTGACGCTGCCGGACCCCGCAACCTCGCCTAGCCCGTCGCTGCAGGTTCAGATCCGCTCGGACGTGTGGCACATCGGCGCCGTCACGCAGACCGGCCTCACGTCGGACTTCACGGCGATTCCCGACGTGATGGCGACCGGCAGCGTGAACGTGACCGCCGGCGGCAACACCGTCGTCAACCTCGTCTCGCTCGGCCGGCTGCGCGTCCGTGGCCTCGCGAACAGCGAGACCTCGTCGCCGACGTTCCTGCGCCTCGAGTACGCGGCTGACGGCGTTCCGGAGCCGGGCACGCTCGCGCTCCTCGGCGCTGGAGTCGCGGGCCTCGTGATGATCGGCCGCCGCAAGCTGCAGTAACGCTGCGACGACAGATCGCCTGATTGAAAGGAAGGCGGTCACTCGCAAGAGTGACCGCCTTTTCCTTTGGAGCGCGGGACCGCCGGATGCTGATTCGCGGCTGCGAGATCGACGGAGTGCCGCGCGACGTGCGAATCGCCGCCGGCCGCATCGCCACGATCGCGCCGGCGCTCGCTGCCGCGCCCGGCGAGCCGGTGCGCGAGGCGCGCCGCGGCGCACTGCTGCCGGGGCTCAACGATCACCACGCGCACCTGTTCGCCGCCGCGGCGGCGCTGCGCTCCGTCCACTGCGGGCCGCCGCACGTGCGCGACGCCGCCGCGCTCGGCGCGGCGCTCGCGGCAGCCGGCGGCGACGGCTGGCTGCGCGGCGTCGGCTACCACGAGTCCGTCGCGGGCCCGCTCGATCGGCGCGCGCTCGATCGCTTCGTCCCCGATCGGCCGGCGCGCGTGCAGCATCGCAGCGGCGCGTGCTGGGTGCTGAACGGCGCGGCGATCGCGCAGCTCGGGCTCGATGCGGGCGTCGACGCGATCGGCGTCGAGCGCGACGCCGCGGGCCGCGCGACGGGCCGCTTGTTTCGCCTCGACGCCTGGCTGCGCGAGCGCGTCCCTCGCGAAGCCGTCTCGCTGCGCGCGCTCTCCCAACGGCTCGCGCGCTGCGGCGTCAGCGGCGTCACCGACGCGGGCGCCGACAACGACGCGAGCACGCTCGCGGCGTTCACCGCGGCGCGCGCACGCGGCGAGCTCCTCCAGCGCGTGCGCGTGATGGGCAGCGAAGCGCTGCCCGAAGCGAGCGGCGACGTCGAGAGCGCCGAGCTGAAGATCCTGCTCGACGAGCGCGCGCTCCCCGAGCTCTCGGCGCTGCGCGATCGCATCGCGCGCGCGCATCACGCGCGGCGCGCGGTCGCGATTCACTGCGTCACGCGCGCGGAGCTGCTGTTCGCGCTGGCGGCGCTCGGGGATGCGGGAACGATTCCGGGCGACCGCCTCGAGCACGCGTCGGTCGCGCCGCCGGAGACGATTCCGCGCATTCGCGAGCTCGGCCTCACCGTCGTCACGCAGCCGAGCTTCATCGCGGAGCGCGGCGACCAGTACGCGAGCGACGTCGAGCTCGCGGACCGCCCGTGGCTCTACCGCGCGCGCGCGTTCCTCGCGGCCGGCGTTCCGCTCGCGGCCGGCAGCGACGCGCCGTACTCCGAGCCCGATCCGTGGCGCGCGATGCGCGCGGCCTGCCGGCGCCGCAGCGAAGGCGGCCGATCGCTCGGCAGCGCGGAGGCGCTCACGCCCGAGGAGGCGCTCGCGTTGTTCACGTCGCCGCTCGCGGAGCCGTGGGCGCCGCCGCCGCGGCTCGCGCCCGGCGCGCCCGCCGATCTCTGTCTGCTGCGGGCTCCTTGGTCGCACGCGCGCCGCGAGCTGTCGGCGGCGCTCGTCGCGGTCACGTGGCGCGCGGGGGCCGTGATCTGGGACGAAGCCTGCAGCGCCGCCGGCCCCTGCGCGCAGCGCGAAGCTCCCGCACGCTCCGCGCCCGGCGAAGCGAGCGGAGTCGAGCCGTGAACCCGATCTCGCGAGTGCTCTCCAAAATCGAAATCTGCTGCTGAGAGAGAGTGACCGTGCGACGCGACTTCTCGTTTCCGGTGCTCGCGCTCTGCTTTCTGCTCTCCGGCTTCGCGGCGCTCGTCTACCAGACCGCGTGGACGCGCGAGTTCGCGTTCGTGTTCGGGACCTCGGAGCTCGCGGTCGCGACCGTGCTCGCGGCCTACATGGCGGGGCTCGCGAGCGGCGCCGCGCTCGCGGGCCGCTTCGCGCCGCGCGTCGCGCGGCCGGTGCTCGCGTACGGCCTGCTCGAGCTCGGCGTCGCGCTCTCCGCGCTCGCGGTGCCGTACCTCGTGCGCGGCGCGAGCGCGCTCTTGCTCGCGGCGTTCGGCGGGCAGCCCGGATTGCCCGACGCGCGCGCGGGCGCGATCTCGCTGTTCTACTTCGCGAGCTCGTTCGCGATCGTGATGATTCCGACGCTGTTCATGGGCGCGACGCTGCCGCTGCTCGCGCGCCACGCGGTGCGCAGCGACGCGGAGCTCGGCCCGCGCATCGCGTGGCTCTACGCGATCAACACGGCCGGCGCGGTCGCGGGCACGCTCTGCACCGCATTCGTGCTGCTCGACGGGCTCGGCCTGCGCGGCACGGTGTTCGTCGCGGTCGCGTTGAACGCGCTCGTGTTCGCGGTCGCGGCGCTGCTCGCGCGCATCGCGCCGCTCGCCGCGCCGGCGGCGGCCAGCGCGGCGGCCGCCCGCGGTCCGCGCTGGGTGCTGCCGCTGATCGCGCTCTCGGGCGTCGTCTCGTTCAGCTACGAGGTGCTCTGGACGCGGCTGCTCTCGCATCGGCTCGGCGCGAGCGTCTACGCGTTCGCGACGATGCTCGGCAGCTTCCTGCTCGGCATCGCGCTCGGGTCGGCGCTCGCGTCGCGGCTCGCGAAGACCGCCGAGCGCGCGGCCGGCGGCTTCGCGTTCGCGCAGCTCGGGATCGCCGCGCTCTCGCTGCTCGCGTTCGCCGCGGCCGATCGGCTCCCGCTCGCGCTCGGCGAGAACGTCGCGCTGCTGCCGAATGCCGGCGCCGCGTTCGCGTTGTTATTGCCGGCGGCGCTCTGCATCGGCGCGACCTATCCGCTCGCGGTGCGCATCCACGCCGGCGGCGCGGACGACGCGTCGTCCGCGAGCGCGCGCGTCTACGCGTGGAACACCGCGGGCTCGATCGCGGGAGCGCTCGGCGCGGCGTATTGGGCACTGCCCGCGCTCGGCTTCGTCGGCGTCGTGAAGGCATGCGCGGCGATCAGCCTCGGG
>DASTOI010000734.1:0-10566 GCA_035762585.1 Myxococcota bacterium | reverse complement strand
TCTGCGAAGCGATGTGCGGACTTCGCGTAACAACCGAAGCCGGGCGCGTCACGCGGATCCGGCCGAACGACGACGACGTCTGGTCGCGCGGCTTCATTTGTCCGAAGGGGACGGCGCTCGGCGAGCTGCACGAGGATCCGGATCGCGTGCGGGTGCCGTTGATTCGCGAGCCGGACGGCTCGTTTCGCGAGGCGAGCTGGGAAGAAGCGCTGGATGCGACCGCGCGTGGCATTCAGGGAGTGATCGCGCGCCACGGGCTCGGCGCGGTGACGGCCTACATCGGAAACCCGACCGCCCATAATTGGTCGCTCTCGCGCTATGTGCCGGCGTTCATCGCGCTCGCGGGGCTGCCGCAGGTCTACTCGGCGGGCACCGTCGACCAGTGGCCGAAGAATCTCTCGTCGCTGCTGGTGTTCGGCGGGATGTGGGCGTTCCCGATCCCCGATCTCGACCGCACCGACTTCCTATTGATGCTCGGCGCGAACCCGCACGCTTCTCAGGGAAGCCTGCTCGCGGCGCCCGATCTGCTCGGGCGCTGCGACGCGATCCGCGCGCGCGGCGGGCGCGTCGTGATCGTCGACCCGCGCCGCACCGGCAGCGTGCGCCACGCGAGCGAGTGGCTGCCGATCCAGCCCGGCACCGACGCCGCGTTCCTGCTCGCGCTCGCGCACGTGATCCTCGCGGAGGGCCGCGAGCGCTTGCGCGGGCTCGAGGCGCACACGAACGGGCTCGCCGAGGTGCGCGCGATCGCCGCCGAGTTCGCGCCCGAGAACGTCGCCGGCGCGTGCCGCATCCCGGCGGAGACGATTCGCCGCATCGCGCGCGAGCTGGCCGGCGCCGAGCGCGCGGCGGTCTACGGCCGCATCGGCACGTGCAATCAGGAGTTCGGAACGCTCGCGTCGTGGGCGGTCGACGTGCTCAATGTGATTACGGGCAACCTCGACCGCGAGGGCGGCGCGATGTTCGCGAACCCAGTCGCATGGTCGCTCGCGTCGCTGCCGAATCCCGAGCACGCGAACGGGATCGCGTTCGGGCGCTGGAGGACGCGCGTGCGGGGAGCGCCCGAGGTGTTAGGGCAGGTGCCGCTCTCGTGCCTCGCCGAGGAGATCGCGACGCCGGGCGAGGGCCAGCTGAAGGCGCTGATCACGATCGCGGGAAATCCAGCGCTCTCGGCGCCAGCCGCCGATCGGCTCGACGCCGCGCTGCCGCAGCTCGAGTTCATGGTGAGCCTCGACAACTGGCTGAACGAGACGACCCGCCACGCGCACGTGATCCTGCCCGGCCTCTCCGCGCTCGAGCAGCCGCATTACGACGAGCTGCTTTGGAGCTGGGCGATCCGCAGCGCCGCGAAGTACTCGCCGCGGCTGTTCGATCCGGGCCCGCGCCCCGAGGAGTGGGAGCTGCTGCTGTCGCTCGCCGCGTTCTGCAAGGGCGCGAAGCCCGCGGACGTGAACCCGCGCGTGATCGATCAGCTGTTCTTCGCCGGCCTCGTCGCCGGCGTCACGCAGCTCTCGGGCTCGCGCATCCACGGCCGCGATCCCGGCGAGATCGTCGCCCAGAGCGAGGGCATCGGGCCCGAGCGCCTGCTCGACTTCACGGTCCGCACGGGACCGTGGGGCGACCTGTACGGCGCGAACCCGGGCGGCCTCACGCTCGCCGAGCTGAAGAAGCACCCGAACGGCATCGACAAGGGCGCGCTCACGCCGCGCCTCTCCGAGATCCTGCGGACGCCGTCGGGCAAGATCGAGCTCGCGCCGTCGCACATCACCGCCGACGTGCCGAGGCTGCACGCTCGGCTCGCGCGGCGCGAGGAAGGGCTCGTGCTCGTCTCGCGCCGCCACGTGCGCAGCAACAACTCGTGGCTGCACAACGTGCCGTCGCTCGTCTCCGGGCGCGAGCGCTGCACGCTGCTGATCCATCCCGAGGATGCGCGCCGCCTCGGCGTGAAGGACGGCGCGCCCGCGCGCGTCACCTCGCGTGCCGGCAGCTTGGTCGCGCCGGCCGAGGTGAGCGACGAGATGCTGCAAGGTGTGGTCTCGCTGCCGCACGGCTGGGGCCACGACAAGCCGGGCGCTCGCACCCGCGTCGCGCGCGCGCACGCGGGCGTCTGTAACAACGTGCTCGCGCCCGGCGACGCGGTCGACGTGCCGAGCGGCAACGCGGTCGTGAATGGAATCCCGGTGGAGGTCGCGCCGGGGTGACCTGGCGGCGTTCGATCAGCGCGGCTTCGCGAACAGTGCCTCCGCTGCGGCCGAGAGCCCGAGGCTGCGCTGCCGGCGCGGCAAGCCCTCGAGCATCACGAGCCGTTCGCGGTTTCCTTCCCCCGCGACCCAGAACGGCTCGCGGCCGAGCGCCGAGAGCAGGTCGCGCACTGCGTCCTCGGGCTGCATCGCCGGCATCAGGTTCATCTGCGTGCCGATCGCGCGGCTGTGCGGCGTGTCGGTGAGCCCGGCGACCGCGGCGAGCACGTCGACGCCGCGCGGCTTCCATTCGAGATGGAGACCCTCGGCGAGCACCCAGTCGAACGCCTTGGTCGCGGCATAGGTCGCGAGCAAGCTCGAGCCGGCGACGCCCGAGAGCGAGGTCATCAGCACGACGCCGCCGCGGCCGCGCGCGAGCATCGGGCGGCCGAACAGGTGCGCCAGCACCAGCGGCGCGCGGCAGTTCACGTCGAGCGCGCGGCTCAGCTCGGCGGCTTCGAGATCGCCGAAGTTGCCCGGGCTCGGCTGCGCGGCGTTGTAGACGAGCAGGCCGATCTCGAGGCCGGCGCACGCGCTCGCGAGCTGCGCGTCGACCTCGGACGCCGCGAGGTCGGCGACGACGCAGCGCGTGGCGACGCCGTACGCGCGCTCGATCTCGCGCGCCAGCGCCGCGAGCTGCGGCGCGCGCCGCGCGACCAGCACGACGTCGCAGCCGCGCGCCGCGACCTCGCGCGCCCACGCCGCGCCGAACCCCTCGGACGCGCCCGCGACGAGCGCCCACGGTCCATAGCGAGCGCGGAACTCCGCGCGGGAGAGCGGCTGTGTCATCCGCGCGGGTTAGCGCAACGCGCGTCCTCGCCGCTCCCGCCGATGAATCAGCCAAAGCGCCGCGACGCAAGCAGCCAGCAGCAGCAGCAGCGGCGATGGCTCGGGCACGCGCGTTCCGAGCAGCATCTCGAACGAGAATCCCTGGTCCGGCGCATCGAGCGCGAGCTCGAACGCGACGCGGAAGAGGGGCGGGACGCCGCCGGGCGGAAGCGGAAACTCCGCGATCGTGTTCGCGACCGGCGTGATTTCGAGCGTCCCGTCGTCGAAGAACGCCATCAGCGCGGCGAAGTCGTCGAACGTCTGCTCGAACACCGTGACGCCGAGATTCTCGACGATCACGCGCACGCTGCCGGTCCCCGCGGCCTCCGTGCTCGGCGAGAACAGGCCCAGCACGAGCGCCTCGATCCGCGAGCCCGACCACAGCATCGATTCGAGATCCGGCGTGAACGACACGCTGGCTTCGAGCGTGATCCCGCTCTGGTCCAGAGAGCGCCCGCCGATGAGCGCGTACGCGGCGATCGTGTCGACGCCGTCCGCGAACGCCGTCGCGACGTGGCTTTGCGGCGAGAGCACGCCGGCGAGAAGCGCGCCATCGGGGCTCGCCGTCGCGAGCGCCCAGACGTTCGCGTCGGATGCAGCGAGGGGATTGCCGGAGAACGAGACGCCCGCTTCCGAGCTCGCATCGCCGGCGACGTCCGCGCGGGCCGACGCTTCGAGCGACGCCGTCGGATAGACCTCGACGCAATAGTCCTGCGGGGGCGGGCACGGGAGATAGACGTAGCCGTAATAATTAGGTCGACCCGCGCGTGCTTCGGCGAAACCCGTGGCTCCCGTCGCATGGCTGCGCGCGTGCAGATCGCCTTCGCTGGCGAGCGTCACCTCCTCGTTCGTGAAGCGGAGAGACCTGCTCGTGGCACGCACTTCGCCGAGCCCGCGAGCCTCTGCGAAGGCGTCGTTGCCTCCGTACCCATTCGAGGCGGCGTTTGCCTCGACCAACGAGAGTCCCGCGTTCGACGCGATCGCGATTGCGCTTCCGTCGCTGCCCTCCGACGCGATCGCATAGGCCCGCGCCTCGCCGTCTGCGTTGTGCTCGGCGACGGCGCGGCTCGAGCTGCTCTGTCCTTCGCTCGCGGCGCTGTTCGAGGACGCGACGGCCGCAGCGCCCGCGGCGTGCGCCCGCGAGACCGAATCCGCGGCGACGTCCCCTCCGAACCCGAAGGCGTTCGCGGACGCGATGGCGTCGCCAGCCGAGTTCTCCGCGCGCGCTCGCGCATCGGCTTCGGGGCCGAACGCGCCTGCGCGGACGTCGAGCGAACGCGCGGATTTCGTGCGGTCGAGCCAGCTCCGAGCGAGCGCTGCCGACGAAGTGTTTTGCGTCAGCGTGATCGCGCCCGTCGTGTCGGCGTCGACGACGTCGACCAGCACCGAGTCGGGGACCGTGCCGTACCCGGCGCCGCCATAATTACTGGAGCCTGATGCTTGCGACCCCACGAGCGAGATGTCCGCTCCCGCGGTCGACGATGCGTAGAGCTCGGCGAGCGTGCCGATACCGCCTGTCCCACCGATTCCGCTCGAGGAGCTCCCGCCGAGCCCGCCGCCCGCCGCTGCCGTGATGGCGATGGAGCTGCCGAGGCTGTCGGTGACGCGCGCAGAGACGCTCGCGTTCCCGCCGCGGCCGCCATCCTGCGAGCCGCCGTTGCCGCCGATTCCGCCCGACGCCGTCAACTCGAGCTGGAAGGCCGCGCCGGTCGTCGCGCCTTCCCAGCTCGAGGTCGCGTCGCCGCCGTCACCGCCGCGATCACCGTTGCCGCCCCAGCCCGCGAGCGCGCGCTGCTCGAGCCAGCTCGTGCCGCCCGAGCTCGCGATCGCCGCGTCTTGGAGCACCGCGCTGCCGCCGCGCCCTCCGATCGCGACCGCGTTGCCGCCGTTTCCGGCTTGGGCGGTCGCGCGAGCGAACGCAAGGCCCGCTCCCGATGCGGCGCTCGCTGAGGCCCGTGCGTCGCCGCCGTCTCCAGCTGCGCCAGCGCCTCGGTTGTCTCCGCCGCGCCCGCCAGTCGCGAGCGAATAGACCGTCACGACGCCGTCGGCGGAAGAGCCGGTCGCGATCGTCGTGGCGTCGCCGCCTTGCGATGCATCGCCCGTCGTGCCGAAGCCCACCGCTCCTGAGTTGCCTCCGGTCGCGGCTGCGGACGCGAACGCTTCGCCGAGGCCGTCAGCCGTCGAAGAGGCGGTCGCCGACGCGTCGCCTGCTGCGCCGGCGCCGAGCGGAGCCGGACCTGCGCCATTCCACTCGCCGCCGGCGCCGCCCGTCGCGGTGCTGGTCGACGACCCGTTCGCGCCCGCCGAGGCGACCGAAGTCGACTCGGAGGACGCCGTCCCGCCCGTTCCCGACGACGCTCCGGTCGACGCGACGCCGCGTCCGCCGCTGCTCGTCGAGGCTGCGGTTGCGGCTCCGGTGGTGTTGATGGCTCGAGAGCGCGCAGCGCCGGCTTCGCCGCCGCCAGCGACCGCTTGCGTCGCGAGATCGAGCGCCGAGGCCGCGCGCTCGACATCGAGCTCGCTCGTCGCGGCGCCTCCGCCGGATCCGAAGAAGAAGCCATTCGTCGCGCGCTGCTCGAGCCGAAGCGAGCCGCTCGTCTCGCCGTCGACGGCATTGTGCAACGCGATCGATCCGCCGCTGCCCGCCGCCTCGCCGTACAACTCGACGTCGTGCCCGGACTGCGACCGGCCGAACACACGCCCGAGGCCGGCATTTCCGCTCGCCGTGCCGCCGGAGCCGGCTGTGCCGACCGCGCGAACGGTGACCGGCCCGCCCGTCGAGTCGGCGATCACTTCGGCGAACGCGTCGCCGCCGATCCCGCCGACCAGCGGGCCGAAGTACCCGTACCCGCCCGTGCCGGCGAACGCGGTCGCCTCGGCCGTGATCGCGCCAGCGCCGACGACGTCGATCCGCGCGGTTGCGTCGCCTCCATCGGCGTCCGCGAGGCCGTTCCCTGCGCGAGCGACGGCGCGCGCCGACAGCGCCCCGCCAAGCTCGTTGCCGTTCGCGATCTCCGAGACGGCGTCGCCGCCATCGCCCCCCGGGCCGCTGAAGTTGAAACCGGCGCCGCCGCTGCCAGCAGTCGCCTGCTGATCGAGCGTGAGCGTGCCGGCCGTCCCGCCGGAGACACGATTCAGCATCGATACGTCGCGACCGCGGAGCGCGGCGCCGGCGCTCGGGGCGGCGCCTGCGGCTCCCGCCGTCTGCGACGCGAACACGCGCACGTCGCCGGAGATCGACGTTCCGCGCGCGCTCGCATTTGCGTCGCCACCGGCGCCGCCGACTCCACCCGTCGCGCGGCTTTCGACGACGACCGTCGAGCTGCCTCGATTGCTGCCGAACGCGAGCGAGGTAGCGCTGCCGCCGTCGCCGCCCGTGCTCGCCCCCTGCCCGCCGCTCGCGTCGTCATAGACGAACACCTGGCTGTCGCCTTCCGCGATCCCAACCGACTCGCTGTCGGCGTTGCCTCCACCGACCACCGCGGCGGGCGCCGTCGCAAAACCATTGCCGCCGTTCGCGCCCGTCCGCTCGCCCCCGAACGGCTGCCGGCCGACGGTTACCGCATGGCCGTCGCCCATCGTCGTCGCATGCGCGCGGGCGACCGCGTTACCGCCCGCGCCGCTGGTCACCGAGGTCGGGCCACCGATCGCGCGGACGAATGCCTGCGCACCGCCCGCGTCGTTTGTCGCTCCCGCCAGCGCGATCGTCTCGACGCCCGAGGCGCTCCTCGACTCCGCCGTTGATGACACGATCAGCGAGCCGAATGAGCCGGCGGTCACCAACTCGCTGCGTCCGGTCTGAAAGCCGCTCGCGAACTGCGAGAGCTGGAGCGCGCCGGACGTCGAGCCGCCGACCGCGTTGACCAGGCTCACGTCGGTGCCGCGCGCGTGGCCGCGAACATCCACCGCGCCGCCGCCGGTCGAGGTCCCGATCAATTGCGTGATCTCCGCGGTTCCCGGAGCGTTCGTGGCAGCACTCAGTGCGGCGCCTTCCAGGCGAATGTCACCGGCGGCGGTCGCTGTGCCCCCGACGATCGCGGTGCCCGTCGGCACCGTGCCCAGGCCGCTGCCGCTCGTCGCCTCCAGCCGCACGTCGAGGCCCCCGCCCCCCGGATTCGTCGCGTCGAGCAGGCTCGTCGCATCCCCGACACCGTTCGGAAACCTTCCGCCGAGAGCGGACTGCCAGAGCGTCAGGAGTCCGGCCGTCGATCCCGACACCGCATCGACGAGGGTCGCGTCGCCGGACCCGAGCAGCGCGCTGCCGCCGCCGGTCGCTCGAACCGTGACGTCTCCGCCGCCCGACGACGCGCCGTGCGCGCTCACCTCGCCCGCCGCGCTCGCGCGGACGTCGACCCAGCTCGCGCCGGCGTTCTCGCCGCGCGCGCTTGCAGTCGAATTCGGGCTGCTAGCGATCGCGTTGACGAACACGGTGCTGTCGCCGCTCGCGTTGCCGACGGCGTTCGCGCTGGACGCTGCGCCGTTCGCAGTCGCGGTGACGCTCAGCGCGTGGCCGTCGCCCTCCGTCGCACCGCGGGCATCCGCGGTGCCGTCGCCCCGCGTCCCGGCGCTAGGGAAGGTGGGCGTCAGGCCCCCGAGCCCATCGACGCGCAGCGTGAGCGCGCCAGAAGTGTTCGTGATGTCCGCGAATGCGGACCCAGCGCCGCCGTCGCCGGCTCGCGTGCCGCCGAATATCGAGCCGCCGGACCCGCCTTGGCCAACGACGATCACGTCGGCAAGGGGAGTCTCGAGCACTCGCGTCAGCGAGCTCGAAGCGTCTCCGCCTCGACCCCCGATGGAGGCAGTCGATCTCCCGCCGCTTCCGCCCGTGGCGAACTGCGTGATCGCAACCGAGACGTCGCTGCTCGCGTCGACCGCGTCGACCGCGCTTGCGTCTCCTCCGCGACCTCCCTCCAAGGCGTTCCAGCCACCCTCGCCGCCGACCGCGGAGCCGAGCGCAATCGCCGCGGCGCCCGTCGCATGGGCCTCCGCAAGCTCGAGCACCCCGGCGCCACCGGTACCGGCGACTTGGCCCGTTCCGAGTCCGGGACCGCCCATTCCGCCCGTCGCGTACGCGCGCGCTTGCACTTCCGCGCCGACCTCGCCGGTCGCGACCAACGCGGCACGACCGGTGCCGCCGAGGCTCTGGTGCGTTCCGCCGGTTCCGCGCGCCTCGGCGATCAGGGCGCCGCCGCCCGGGTTGGTCGCGTGCAGGCGTGAGATCCCTTCGCCAGCTGCTCCTGCTTGGCCGCCGCCCGTGGCGACTCCGCCGCCCCCTCCCGTCGCGGTCTGCGTCAGGACGAGGCGGCCACCCGCGGATCCAGAAACGGCGTCGATCGCGATGGCATTCGCGCCGCTACCTGCATCTGCGCCAAAGACGCCATCGCCACCTCGGCCGCCGGTCAGCCGGACCAAGACATCAGCGGGCCCGCTTCCCCCGTCTGCGCGAGCGGTGCCTAGGGCGGCGCCGCCGTCGCCTCCGCGATTCCCGGCGCCGGCGGCATCCCCGCCGCGTCCTCCTTCGGCCTCGACGAGGACGATCGGCCACGGGAAGAAGGGAGAGCCGCTTCTCGGGTTCGTCAGGTCGCCGGTCGCGACTGCGCTTCCGCCGTTGCCTCCAGAGCCGAGCGAGAGCGCCGAGCCGCCGCGGCCACCCGTCGCGTGCGCCCGCAGGTCGATCGGCAGGTCATTGGTTCCGATTGCGCGAGCGTTGGCGACAGCGTTGCCACCGGTCCCGCCGAGGCCGTCCGCGTCGCCGCCGCTTCCGCCAATCGCGCTGGCCGTACCACGGGCTTGGTTGAACGCGCCGGCTCCGGCGGTCTCGACCAGAAGATCCGCAGACGCGAATCCACCGTCGCCGCCCGTTCCGCGCACGCCGAGAATGCCGCCGCCCGCGCCTCCGGCGGCAAAGGAGGACGCATCCAGGCGATCCGTCAGCGACGAGACGTGCGCGGTCGAAGTCGCGTCTCCGCCCCGTCCACCGGTCCCTGTTGCGCCGGGGCTTCCGCCGCCGGCGGGTCCGCGCAGCCCGTACGTTCCACCCGCGCCACCGGTCGCGCTCGCATATCCCTCGGCGTAGCCGCTCGCCACCGTGTCCACGGTTGCGCTGGCGCTTCCGCCGTCACCGCCGTCGCCCGCGGCTCCGCCGGTCGTGCCCGCGCCGCCGCCCGCGCCGCCGTTGCCCGCGTCGCCACCCGCTCCGCCGGTCGCGCGCGCGGTGTTCGAGTCGTCGGCGGATGCCGCGGCATCTGCGTCGCCGGCCGCGCTCCCGTCGGCGCCGTCGCTTCCGTTTTGGCCGGGCGCGCCGGCGGCACCACTCGCGCCCAGCGCGCCGTCCGCTCCCTGGTCGATCACCGTCTCTGCGTTCGTCGCAGCAGCCGACCCGAGCGCGGCCGCCAGTAACACCACCCGTAGCCGCCCGAGCTTTACCCGCACTCCGCCTCCACTTCGGCCCCGTCGGAAGTAGCGCGCCGCTGCCGCGGGTGGCACGGGTGTTACGCACTTTTTCCGCGCACTCGCGCCCGCGCGTCGTCGGCGCGAGCATCGGCGCATGGCCCGCAAACAAGCCCTTACTTCTCCCGGCACCGCCGTCGTGCTCGAGCACGTCTCGCGAGTGCTCAGGGACAACCCGCTGCGCGATCCGCACGCGCGCAAGCTCGCGGTCTGGCTGCCGCCGCAGTACGACGGCTCCGGCGGGCGTCGCTTCCCGGTGTTGTGGGATCTCGTCGGCTTCACCGGCTCCGGGATGGCGCACCTGAACTGGCGCCCGTTCAACGAGAACGTGGTCGAGCGCGCCGCGCGCCTGATCCGCGAGCGGAAGATGCCGCCGGCGATCCTCGTCTTTCCGGATTGCTTCACTGCGCTCGGCGGCAACCAGTACGTGAACTCCTCCGCGATCGGACGCTACGCCGACTATCTGACGCGCGAGCTCGTGCCGTTCGTCGACCGCGAGTTCCGCACGCTCGCTTCGCGCGATCACCGCGGCTGCTTCGGCAAGTCATCAGGCGGTTACGGCGCGATCTTGCACGGCATGAAGTACGCCGGCACCTGGGGCGCGATCGCGAACCACTCGGGCGACGCGCTGTTCGAGCTCGTCTACTGGTGCGATTGGCCGAACACGCTGAACGAGCTCGCGAAGCATCGCTCGCGCAAGCAGCGGCCCGGCGCGTACGACGTGCTCGAACGCGCGGGCGCCTCCGGCCTCGACCGCGGCCACGACGACGGGCGCGTGAAGCGCTTCCTCGCCGCGGTCTGGAAGAAGCCGAAGCTCTCGCACGCCGAGTCGATGGCGATCATGAACCTTTGCATGGCCGCGACCTACGACCCCGAGCCGCGCGCGCCGCTCGGCTTCCGGCTGCCCTTCAACCTCGAATCGGGCGAGCCGATCCCTGAGAACTGGGCGCGCTGGCGGCGCCACGATCCGGTACGGCTCGTCGCGCGCCACGCGCGCGCGCTGCGCTCGCTACGCGCGATCTACGTCGACTGCGGCTGGCGCGACCAG
>DASTOI010000733.1:0-4153 GCA_035762585.1 Myxococcota bacterium | reverse complement strand
CCCGACGCAGCGCCCGGCGTCGACCTCGCCGGCGAGCCATTCTGGAAGGCGCGCTTCGGACCCGGCATGTGGCTCGCCGCGCTCGAGACGGGCGTCGCGATCGCGTGGTGCCTCAGCGAGCTGGTCCGCATGCCGGGGCTGCCGGCGCGCGAGCGCAGGCTGTGCCTCGTCGCGCTCTCGCTCTACGCCGGGATGGGCGTCAGCTCGCTGCTCCCCGCGCTCGGCTTGAGCGCGTCCGAGGGCGTGCTCGAGTACGGCCCGTTCGTCGTCTCGATGGCGACGAGCCGGCTGCTCGCCTATCGCCAGCGCCGCCTCGAAAGCGACCTCCAGAGCCTGATCGCCGAGCGCGCCAGCGCGCTGCGCGAGAGCGAGAGCCGCTACCGCGGCGTGATCGAGCACGCGCCGGTCGGCTTCCTCTCGATCGACGCGGGCGGGCAGCTCGAGCACGCGAACGCCGGGCTGCTCGCGATGCTCGGCTCGACGCGCGCGCAGTTCGAGAGCGCATTCAACGTGGTCGACGAAGAGAACGCGCGGCGCTCCGGCTTCTCCGCGATGCTCGAGCGCGGGCTGAAGACCGGCGAGGTGCTCTCCTCTGAGTTCGAGTTCGATACGTGGTGGGGCCGCCGGCTCACGACGCGCGCCACGGTCTCGCCGCATCGCGACGCCGCGGGCGCGGTGATCGGCGCGCTCGCGATCATCGAGGACATCACCGAGCGTCGTGCGCTCGAGAAGCGCCTGCAGCGCGCGCAGCACATGGAGGCGGTCGGCCAGCTCGCGGCCGGGATCGCGCACGAGATCAACAACCCGATGGCGTACGTGCGCTCGAATCTGTCCGTGCTCGGCGAGGAGCTCGCGGCGCTCGGCAAGGCCGCGCTCGGCGCGGACGAGAGCGCTGACGCGGGCCCGCGCCAGCACCCCGCCGGCGCGCGCGGCGACGCGGAGCCCTCGGCGCTCGCGCTTCCGCGCCCGCTCTCGGCGTCCGAGCTCGTCGCGCGCCTCGACGCGCTGCGCACGCGCTCGCTCGAGAGCGTGCAGCGCACCGTGTCGATCGTGCGCGACCTGCGCGAGTTCTCGCGCGCGAGCCACGCGGAGCGCGAGCGCGTGGACGTGAACGCGCTGCTCGAGCACGCGGCCCGCCTCGCGTCTGGGCACTGCACGGGTCTCGGCGAGATCGCGCTCGAGCTGGGCGACGTCCCGCACGTCGCGATCGACTCGGACCAGCTGCGCCAGGTCTTGCTGCATCTGCTCACGCACGCGCAGCAGGCCGCGGGCCCGCGCGGTCACGTGCGCGCCGCGACGACGCGCGCGGCGTCGGACGTGCTGATCAGCATCCACGACGACGGGCCGCCGGTGCGGCCCGAGGAGCGCGAGCAGCTGTTCGAGCCGTTCGCGCCTTCGCGCGGCGAGCACGCCGAGCCGACGCTCGGGCTCTACGTCTCGAATCAGATCGTGCGCGAGCACGAGGGCCGGATCGAGGTGCTCTCGAGCGAGACGCACGGCACGACGTTCGTCGTGCGGCTGCCCGCGGCGTCCGAGGCGGAGTAGCCCGTGGAACGCCGCGGGGTCCTGGCGAGGGAAGCGCCGGCTTCCGAGCACGTCGCGCCGGTGCGCGACCGCGTAGACTGCGCCGCGAGGAGCCCTGGTGCCGCAGCGGAAATCGTTCGCGATGGTGCTCGAGGAGCCGCGCAAGCTGGCGCCGCGCGAGCTGCCGATCCCGGAGATCGGCCGGGATCGCGCGCTCTTGCGCGTCGAGACCTGCGGCATCTGCGGCAGCGATTACGAGCAGTTCGAGGGCCAGCTCCGCACGCCCAATTCGGTGATTCCCGGGCACGAGCCGCTCGGCGTGATCGAGGCGATCGGCGATGCCGCTGCGCGGCGCTGGGGCGTCGACGTCGGCGACCGCGTCGCGGTCGAGAACATGATCTCGTGTCGCTTCTGCGCGAATTGTCTCGCGGGTCGCTCGCACCTGTGCGCGAAGCGGCGGATCTACTCGTACATCCCGACCGACGTCGAGCACGGTCTGTGGGGCGGCTACGCGCAGTACATGGTGCTCGACGAGGGCTCGATCGTGCACCGCATGGACCGCGCGCTCGCGCCCGCGATCGCCGCGCTCTTCAACCCGCTCGGCGCAGGCTATCGCTGGGCGGTGGAGATCCCGCAGACGAAGCCGGGCGACGTGGTCGTGATCCTCGGCCCCGGGCAACGCGGCCTCGCGTGCGTGCTGGCGGCGCGCGAGGCGGGCGCCGCGCAGATCCTCGTGACGGGGCTCGCCGCCGACCGCTCGAAGCTCGCGCTCGCGCGCGCGTTCGGCGCCGATCTCGCGATCGACATCGAGAACGAGAACGCGCGGGAGAAAATCCTGAACGCGACCGCGGGGCGCGGCGCGGACGTGGTCGTCGACGTCTCGTCCTACGCGACCGCGCCGGTGCGCGACGCGCTCGATTACTGCGCGTCGGGCGGCACCGTCGTGCTCGCCGGCGTGAAGGGCTTCCGGCCGATCGAGAACTTCATCTCGGACAAGATCGTGATGAAGGAGATCTCCGTGCGTGGCGCGATCGGCGTCACGTCCTCGGCCTACCGCAGCGCGATCCGGCTGATCGAATCGCGCCGTGTCCCACTCGAGCGCATGCACACGCATGACTTCGCGCTGCGCGACGCCGAGCTCGCGATCCGCACGCTCGCGCGGCAGGTGCCCGGCGAAGACGCGATCCACTGCAGCCTGTTCCCGGAGTCATGAAGCCAGCATGAGCGCCGAATTCTCTCGGGGTCGCTGAGCACGATGAACGGGCGGCGGCGGATTCTCGTGGCGATCGGTGTGCTCGCGGCACTGTTCGTCGCGTGGCGCGCGGGCGCGTTCGCGTGGGTCACGCACGACAACATCCACCGGCTGCTCGGCGAGTCGGGCATGTGGGGGCCGCTGATCTACGTCGCCGCGTTCGCGCTGCTCGAGCCGTTCGGCGTGCCCGGCGCGGTCTTCATCCTGCCCGCGAGCCTCGCGTGGCCGACCGATTTCGCGATCGCGATGTCCGTGCTCGGCGCGACCGGAGCCGGCATCACGTCCTACGTGCTCGCGCGCGGGGTGCTCGGCGAGGCGTTCGAGCAGCGCCTGCCCGCGCGGCTGCGAGTGCTCACCGCGACCGCGCGCCTGCACCCGCTGCGGACCGTGATCATCGTGCGGCTCCTGTTCGGGCTGGCGGCGCCCGCGCACTGGGCGCTCGCGCTCTCCGGCGTGCGCTTCAGCGCGCTCGTGGTCGGCAGCGTGGTCGGCTTCATCCCGCCGATGACGGTGTTCGTGATCTTCGGCCGCGCGCTGATCGAGTGGCTCGAGAGTCAGCGCAGCGCGTGGATCTGGCCGACCGCGATCGCGCTCGCCGTGCTCGGCTACTTCGCGTACCGCTGGTGGTTCCGCAGCACGCCGCGGCGGCTGCGCGAGCAGGACGCCCGAGAGCCCTGACGCGTCGCGTCGCGCACAGCAACCGCGGGGTCAGACCCCAAGCTGCCGCGAATCGAACGCGCGCGGGTTTCGCGCGGCCGATGCGGCCGAAACCGGTCGACCTCGTGCGGAGCCGAGCATCCGGCGCTGACGAGGAGGCCTCGCGCAGATGTCGGGTCGCGAACGTGGGGTCTGACCCCGTTGTTGCAGTGCGCAACGGGCTGCGTCGCGTCGGGCTCAGCTGTCGGTCATCGCCCGCGACGTCACCTCGAAGAACATCACGCCGGCTTCGCTGGGCGGTGCGTTTCCGTACTTGCGCGTCACCTCGGCGCGGGCGAACTCGGCGAGCGTCGGGTCGTCGTCACGCGTGAGCGTCACCGGATAGCGCTTGCCTTCGATCCGCAGCACCGCGCGGCCGTCCCGCTGCGCGTCGTCGTACCACGTCTTGCCGGGCGGGAAGCCGAGGCTGCACGGGATGTAGGCGGCGCCGTCGCGCACGAGGATCCAGGTCGTGCGCGAGATGCGCTGGCTCTCGAGCTGGAGCTCGATCTCGTTCACGTCGGTCGCGAAGCTCCAGTCGCTGACCGGCAGCTCGTAATAATCGCCCGAGCGCAGCGGGCCGCCGACGATTGGGCCGAGCGGGCCGTCGCTCACGAAGCGCGGCGCGAAGAACGCGACCACGCCGAGCAGGATCAACACGCCGAGAATCCAGCCGATCAC
>DASTOI010000732.1:0-7765 GCA_035762585.1 Myxococcota bacterium | reverse complement strand
GGCCGCGGCGAGCGCGCCGGCGAGGTGCGCAGCGCAGCTCGCGCGCGTGGTCAGCTGCGCGACGTTCGGCTCGATGAGGGGCGCCGCGAGCGAGTCGTCGCGACGCTCACGCGCTGGCTCGACAACCTTCGGAGGCGAACTGCATGAGCTTCGAGGCGATCCTGCGAGGCATCGTGAGTCAGTGTCCCGGCGCGCTCGGCGCGGCGCTGATGGGGGCCGATGGCATTCCGATCGCGGAGGCGTCCGGCGCGGCCGAGAGCGAGGAGGTGACGCTGCTCGGCGTCGAGTTCGGGCGCGTGCTCGAAGAGGCGCGCAAAGTGGCCGCCGCGGTGAATGGCGGCGCGCTCGACGAGCTCGTGATCGCGATGGCGCGCACCCAGGTCGTGCTGCGCAGCGTCGACGCCGAGACCTTCTTCGTGCTCGCGCTCGACGCGAGCGGAAACCTCGGCAAGGCCCGCTACCTGCTCCGCCGGCACACGCTCGACGTGCGCGAGCTTCTGTAGCAAGCGCCGCGCAGTCTTCGAAGCCGAGCGAAGTCGAACAGTGGTCTCCGCGTGCGCTGGACCCTCGGCGCGCGTTGTCGCGAATCCTCAGTCCGCCTCCTAGACCGCTCCGCCGAGGAGCTACGGTGCGCCGATGACCCACATCCTCGTGCTGCACGGCCCGAACCTGAATCTGCTCGGCGCGCGGGAGCCCGAGGTCTACGGCAAGACGACGCTCGCGGAGATCGACGCGGCGTTGGTCGCCCAGGGTCGCGAGCGCGGGGCCGAAGTACGCTGCTTCCAATCGAACCACGAGGGCGCGCTGATCGACCGGATCCACGACGCGCGCGGCTGGGCGCACGGGCTCCTCGTCAATGCCGGCGGGCTCACCCATACCAGCGTCGCGCTGCGCGACGCGATCGCGGCAGTCGCGCTGCCGGCGGTCGAGGTGCACCTCTCCAACGTGTTCGCGCGCGAGGAGTTCCGGCAGCGCTCGCTGATCTCGGGGGTCGCGCTCGGGGTGGTGAGCGGCTTCGGCCCGACCAGCTACCGGCTCGGCCTCGAGGGCCTGCTCGAGCGCCTCGCGAAGTAGTGCAAGCGCCGCCGCGGAGCGCGCAGCGAGGCGGAGTCTTCGCAGCCGAGCGGAGATCGAATAGTGGCCTCCGCGCCTCGCGTTCGGGCAGCCGCCCCCGCGCTGGCCGCGACGCCAGGTGTCTCGGCGCGGCCCCGACGTGACGCCAGAACCCCACGGCGCCGCGCGGCCTTTCGATCGCCCTTGCCTCAAGAGGCCCCTCCGACGGCCCGATACGGCAGTCGAGCCCGGCCGTCCGAACGTGCCGGGCTTGCAGGGGGAGTGTCCGCGCACGGCGCGGGCGCCCGCCTTCGGCGGGGAAGGGGCGCTGGTTTGGCGGTGAACAAGCGGAAGATCCTCGAGTCTGCCCAGAAGCACCTCCAGCGCGGTGCTTTGGACAAGGCCCTCGAGGACTATCAGACGCTGCTGAAGGCGGACCCCAAGGACTCGAACATCCGCCTGAAGGTCGGCGACCTGCACCTGAAGCTCGGCCGCAATCAGGACGCGATCGACGCCTACCTGCGGGTCGCCCAACAATTCACGACCGAAGGCTTCGATGCGAAGGCGGTCGCGCTCTACAAGCAGGTCACGAAGCTGGACGAGAAGCGCTTCGAGGTGCACGCGCAGCTCGGCGATCTCTACCAGCGCATGGGCCTCACCTCCGAGGCGATGCGCGCGATGCAGCTCGCGTCGGACGGCGCCTACCGCGCCGGCGACAAAGGCGAGGCGCTCGGGTTGTTACGGCGCATGGCGGCGCTCGAGCCGTCGAACACCGCGAATCGACTCAAGGTCGCCGACTTGTTACGGGCGGAGGGCAAGCCGGAGGACGCGCTCGCCGAGTACGACGAGGTCGTCAAGGAGCTCGAGCGCCAGCGCAACACGGAAGAGCAGGTCAAGGTGCTCGAGCGCGCGCTGGAGCTCGCGCCGGACCGCGCGAGCACGCTGCGCTCGCTCGCTCGCGCGTCGCTCGAGGCAAACGCGTTCGCCAAGGCCGAGTCGGCGAGCCGCAAGCTGCTCGCCGCCGCGGCGGAAGACGTCGAGGCGATCGAGCTCTTGGGGCGCGCGCTCGAGGGGGCGGGGCGCGCCGCGGAGGCCGCCGATGCGTTTCGCAGCCTCGCCGAGAAGTTCCGCGCGCGCGGCGAGGAGGATCGCGCGCGTGAGCTGATCCAGCGCTACGGCGCCGCCGAGGCAGCGTTCGACGCGGGCGAGCCGGAGCCCGACGTGCTCGAAGGCGATTCGTCCGACCTCGAGCTCGATCCGGAGCTCGACGCGTCGCTCGGCCTGGCGGGCGGCGAGCTCGAAGTCGAGAACAACGCGGGCGAGGCGCTCGAGACCACGCAGGCCTCGTTGCCGCTGACGGTGGAGGCGACCGAGGCGCCCGCGGAGACGACCGAGACGAGCGGCGACGCGCCGGTCGACCTCGACCAGCTGCTCGCCGAAGCGAGCGTCTTCACGCGCTACGGAAAGCACGAGCGAGCGATCGAGACGCTCCGCGCCGCGCTGCGCGTCGAGCCGGGACACCCGCTCGCGCTCGAGCGCCTCGGCGAAGCGCTCATCGCGCTCGGCAACAAGCCGCACGCCTCCTCGGCTTTGCAGCGCGCCGCCGCGGCCTACGCGAACGCCGCCGACGCAGCGGGCGTCGCGCGCGTGCGCGCGCTCCTCGCACCGATCGATCGCAAAGCGGCGGAAGCAATCGCGTTGCCCGAGATCCCTGCCGCGCCGGCATCTTCCGCGGAGCCCGAGCCTTCCGACTCTTCGGACGCAGAGCTCGACGTCGAGATCGATCCCGGGCTCGACGACGACACGCCGATGCCGCGCAGCGAGCGTTCGGAGCCGCTCGCCGACGGCGCTGCGGACTTCTCGGGCATCGAGATCGACACCTCCGGCATCGCGGCCGGCAGCGAGCTCGTCAGCGAGAAGGACGCCGCGGCCGCGGTGGTGAGCGCGGATTCGCTCGAGGACTCGAGCGCGTTCACGTTCGACCAGGCGAAGGAGGCGAAGGCTCCGAAACGCGACGCCGACCAGACGTCCACGAGCTCGAGCTCCGTCGAGGCCGACTTCGAGGAGGCCGAGTTCTATCGCGAGCAGGGCCTGAAGGACGAGGCGCGCGCGCTCTACGAACGCGTGCTGAGCGCGGTCCCGAATCACCCGCGCGCGATGCTGCGCCTTGGCGAGCTCGACGGGCCGGCGAAGGCTTCGCAGGCGGCGCCGGCCGAGGCGCCGGCCGGGCCGGCGGGAGGGACGTTCGATCTCGATCTGGATCTCGACGTCGGTGAGGAGCCGGAGGAGAATGCGCCCGTGGCGGACGAGCCGCCGCTCGCGCCCGCCGTCCGGCCCGCGCCGCCGCCCCCGCCGCGACCTCCGCCCGAGGCGGTCGCGCAAGCGCCCACGAAGCCGGCCCCTCCGCCCGCGAGCAAGCAGGCTCCGCCGCAACCCGCGGCGCCGGCCCCTCCGCTCGATCTGCAGCCGCTGGCGCCAGTCGGAGCTGCCGACTTCGATCTGGCCGCCGAGCTCTCCGAAGCATTCGGAGATTCCGCGCCCCCCGCGCAGGACGGCGCCTCGGGCGACGCGTTCCGCGAGGTCTTCGCTGCATTCAAGGCCGGCGTGAAACGCGAGGTGAGCGAGGGCGACTACGAGGCGCACTTCGATCTCGGCATCGCATACAAGGAGATGGGGCTGATCGAGGACGCGCTGGGCGAGTTCGCCGCGGCGCTCGGTAGCCCGGGGCGCAAGCTCGCATGTCTCCATCTGATGGGAACCTGCGCACTCGATCTCGGCCGTGCGGCGGACGCGGTGGCGCATCTCTCGGAAGCGCTCTCGGGCGCGGCGTTGCCGCCGCAGCAGGAGGCGGCGCTCCGCGTCGATCTCGGGCGAGCGCATCGAGCGGCTGGCGACGCGCCGCGCGCCCGCGCTGAATTCGAATCGGCGCACGCGCTCGACGCCAGCGTCGCAGACGTCGAGCAGCTGCTGGCCGAGCTCGAGAGCGCGCCTGCCGAGGAGCCTGCAGGCGAGGCAGGCGAGGCGCTCGAGTCGTTCGACGATCTAATGGAAGAAAGCTCCGTGGAGAACGCGGCGGCGCAGCCCGCCGCGCCGGCGTACGAATCGTTCGACGATCTCCACAGCGATGCGAGTGACGTCGCACCCGCCGAAGAAGCCGAGCCGCTCGCGGAGGAGCCGGAGCCCGAGCCGCGGGCGCGCCCCGCAGCGCGGCGGGCGGCGCCGCCGCCGCCGTCCGAACCGGAGCCGGAAGGCGATGAGCCGGAGCCGTCCCCCCCCGCGCGTCCCGCGCAGCCCTCGTCTCCATCGCCGGCCCCTGCCTCGGGCGCTCCGGCCGCTGCAGCTCGCCGCAAGAAGAAGATCTCTTTCGTCTAGGAGTTCGGTGTGGAGCACCTCTCGACCTTCGGTCTCGACCGCGACCCGTTCGGCGGCGACTCGCAGCTCGCCTGGTACTACGAAGGCGTCGCCTTTTCCGACGCGACCCAGCGGCTGCACCGCGCAGCGCTCCAGTCGAAGGGCTTGTGCGTCGTGACCGGCCGCGGCGGCGTCGGGAAGACGATGTTGGTGCGCCACCTGCTGCAGGCGCTCGAGGAGGAAGTCTTCGAGGCAAGCATGTTGGTCGCGATGCCTGGGGTCACGGATCTGCGCTGGATCCTGACGCGCTGGGCGCAGCAGCTGGGCGTCGAGACGCCGTCGAGCGAGCTCGCGTCGGCGCTCGCGCAGGTCTACGAGCAGCTCGCGATCGTCCGCGAGGATGGGCGCAACGGCGTGCTGATCATCGACGAGGCGCAGGTGCTCGCCGAGCGCGGGATGCTCGCGGAGCTCCGCGGACTGCTGAATCTCGAGTACGAGGAGCGCAAGCTCGTCACGCTCGTGCTCGTCGGATCGCCCTCGCTCGCGGACGCCGTGGCTGCGGAGCCGGCGCTCGCCGAGCGCGTGGATCTTCGTCTCGCGCTCCCGCCTCTCCAGACGAAGGAGGTCGCCGGCTACCTGCACCACCGCATTCGGGTGGCGGGCGGAAATCCCGCGATCTTCGAATCCGCCGCCGTGACCTGCTTGACGAAGCACTGCGGCGGCGTGCCGCGCCGGATCAACGCGCTCGCGGACAACGCGCTGTTCGAAGCGCACCGAGCGGGGCGGGTGAGCGCCACGGCGGCCGACGTCGAGCGAGCAGCGACGGACCTGAGTCTGACCACGCCGCCCGAGCCGGCTGCTTCGCCGGTCGCGTCTCCGTCGCGTGGAACTGCGCTCGCATCCGCGCGAGAGGCGGACGTGCACGCGAGCGAGCGCGCCTTTGCCGCGCCATCGCCCGCGCGCCGCGAGCCGCCTCCGCGCGCACTGCTCGAGGATTCAGCCGAGCTCGAGCTCGGCGAAGTCATCGCGGAAGGGACGAGCGCGCGCCGTGTCGGAACCACGTCCGCCTTCGATGAGGCGCCTCTCCACGCGAAGCCCGACGCGGGCGATCGCGGCGGCTTCTCGCTCGACGATCCGAACGAGCTCGAGGATCTCTTCGCCGACATCGTCGACGAGTAGTGCAAGCCCAGTCGCGGAGCGCCCAGAGCGCGCTCTCGCTTGATCGTCGGATTCCTGGGCCCCTACCTATATTGCGGCGCGACTCGAGCGAGCTAACAATCGCCTCCGCGCGCGAGTAGCTCAGCTGGTAGAGCATCGGCTTCCCAAGCCGAGTGTCGCGGGTTCGATTCCCGTCTCGCGCTCCAGCGCCCCGCATCCTCTGCGGCGCTGTGCACCATCAGACTCGCGTGCGAATCGTGTCGCACGGACGCGTTGAGCTCTGACTCCCAGTCGTGCGCAAACCCCCAGCGCGGCGGAAAAAAAAGCTGGAATTTGAAAATCCCCGATGGCAGTGTGCGCCCCAACGCGGCCATGCCGGCTGCGCGTCTCAGGGGATTCGTGTGATGCGAAGCACATTCAGACTGACCATCGCTGCGCTGGTTCTGAGCGGAGGCGTGGTCGCCTCCGCCCAAGACACTGCTCAAGGCCAAGCGGTTCCCGCTCAGGCACCCACCGATCAGCCCGAAGAGATCGTCGTCACGGGGTCGCGCATCAAGCGGACCGATCTGGTGGCGAGCAGCCCGGTGTCGGTGGTGAATTCCGAAGAACTCTCCCTCACCCAGACGCTGAACGTCGAGGACGTGATCCGAGAGCTGCCGCAGGCGGTGCCTGGCATCTCCACGGGCGTCAACAACGGCAACCCCGGCGTCGCGACCGTCAACCTCCGCAACCTCGACGATGAGCGGACGCTCGTCCTCGTGAACGATAGGCGCTTCATCGGTTACGACAGCGAGGGCATCGTCGACCTCAACAACATCCCGGCGTCACTGATCGAGCGTGTTGACGTCGTTACCGGCGGTCAGTCCGCGGTGTACGGCTCCGATGCCATCGCGGGCGTCGTGAACTTCGTCCTCAAGGAGAACTTCGAAGGCGTCCAGCTCGACTTCGACTACAACAACGCCCTTCGCGGCGGCGAAGCGACGAAGTCACTCGGCGTGACGATGGGTGGCAACTTCGCGGACGAGCGCGGCAACGCCGTGCTCTTTGCGGGCTGGACCGATCGCGAGGCAGTCTCGCAGGGCAACCGTGCCTTCTCCGAGACGTCGATCACGACTGCGGACGGTTTCCCCGGGGGTTCTTTCACCGACACGAACGGCAACATCATCTGCGTCCCGGCTTGCCAGGGAGCCGACATCGTCTCGTGGGGCGCTGCGAACGGCGACCTTGCCCCGTGGGACGGTTCTCGTCTCTTCAACTTCAATCCGTTCAACTACCTCCAGGTCCCCGAAGAGCGATATCAGCTAACCGGTCTCGTCCATTATGACCTCACCGAATGGGTGCGAGCCTACGGCGAACTGCACTTCGCACAGACGCAAGTCGATACGCAGATCGCTCCTTCGGGAACCTTCTTCTCGTCGTTCGAGATCCCGTTCGACAGCATCTTCCTGACGCCCGCGTCGCAGTCATTGCTGTTCGACCGCGATGGCGATGGCAATTTCGACCTCGCATTCGATTCGAACGGCAATGGGTCCGTCGGCGCGGGCGACGAAGTATCCGTCGCTCTTGGCCGGCGGACGATCGAGGTGGGTCCGCGCATCACGCGCAACCGCACCCAGGCTTACCAGATCGTCGCGGGCCTCACGGGCGACCTCCCGTTCCTCGAAGGTTGGTCCTACGACCTGTCCTTCCAGCACGGGCGAACCGAGCTATCCCGCGTATTCGAGAACGACCTATCCGGCCCCCGAGCGCAGGACATCCTCGATGCGAGCAGCCCGACGATCAACCCGGGTGCCATGGATGGTGGGACGTGTCACGGGGCGGCTGCGGCGGGTTGTGTCGTGGGCAGCCTGTTCGGTGATGGAAGCCTCAACTCTGACGCCGCCGGTTTCATCGCACTGCAGGTGAACGAGGAGATCTACACGACGATGGACGTCGTGCATCTCGACTTCGCGGGCGATCTCGGAGAGTCCTTCAAGGTCCCCGGCGCGAGCCCGATCGGACTCGCGATCGGTGCCGAATGGCGACGACAGGAGTCGGACTCCTTCCCCGACGACTGCTACAGCACTCCCGACTGCAGCATCGGCTTTGGTTCGACTACGCCGGTGCGGGGCGATTTCACCGTCAAGGAGTTCTTCGGCGAGCTGCGGATCCCGCTCCTCGAGGAGCGGCCCTGGGTGGACCTCTTCGCCCTCGAGGGTGCGTA
>DASTOI010000731.1:0-3168 GCA_035762585.1 Myxococcota bacterium | reverse complement strand
ACTGCGTCGGCGGATAGACGGCCGCCCGTAACAACCGAGCGGTGCGACCGGGCGCGCGCAGCCGCAGCTCCGCGAACGCGAGCGCGGCGAAGCCGAGCCCGTGCAACGCGATCCACAGCGGCCAGGTGTTCTGCCAGACCGAGCTCCAACCGATCGGCGACGCGAGCACCAGCGCCGGCGGGCCGAGCGCGATGCCGGCGAGCGTGAGCGCTGCGGTCGCGCGGTGGGGCAGGGTCGCGCGGCGCACGCGCGCGATTTGCGTTTCCGCGTCGCTCGCGCTCAACGCAGCCCGCAGCGCGGCGGCTGCAGCGGCGCCGCGCTGATCGGGCGCCGAACGGGCGATCTCGGAGATCACGCCGGCGATGCGGGCCGCCGCCGCCTCGCCGCTCGCGCGCAGCAGCGGCTTGCCGCCGAGCTTCACGACTGCGCCGTCCGCCTCCGCTCCCTCCCACGCGAGCGCGCGCTCTTCGCGCAGCCCGCCGGTCGCGGCGAGCAGGCTGAGCGGTCCCGCGCCGATCACGCGCTCCGCCGTCGCCTCGAACGGCAGGCCGTCGAGCGCGAAGCCGAGACGCAGCGGCCACGGGAATGCGAGGAAGAGGCCGGCGCGCCGGCGCGCCCGTGCGCGTGGACGCGCGAGCGTCACGTAGGCGCCCCCGGGCGGCAGGAAGTGGAGGCACTCCCACAGCCAGAGCGCGATCAGGACGAGCCAGAGCTCCATGCGCGGCCGATCACGCGGCCGGTGCGTCGCTCGCCTTGCCGCCGAACAGCCGCTTCACCGCGCCCGCGGCCGCGACCGCGCCGACGACGATCAGCTTCCAGAACTTCGCGAGGATGCCGGTCTTCGCGAGCACGCCGCCGACGACCAACGCGCCGAGCCCATAGCCGGCGGCCTTGTCGGTGCCCGGGATGTACTCCGCGTAGCTGTTGCCCTGCTGGAAGCGGTAGCCGGCGAGCAGCTGGTCCACCTCGACCTGCGCTGCGGCCAGCTCCTCGGGGCTCGCGACGAGCGTCGCCGACATCACGCCGCGCCGCCCTAGCAGCTTGATCAGCCGGTTCACCGTGACGCCGTCCTCGCTCCGCAGCTTCGTCGCCCAGGTGAGGTTCTGTGTGTTCGCGTCGTAGTGCGGCGGCTCGTGCCAGCCGACCAGCTCGAGCTGCGGCAGGCCGAGCTTCTCGCGCTCGGCGTTCGCGGCCTGGTCGTTCTCCTTCAGCGAAGCGAGCAGCGCGTCGGCGTCGAGCTCGTCGCGATCGGAGTCGTCGACCCAGCCCGAATCGTCCCACTCGAAGATCACGAACCAGCTGCTCTCCTCGTCGCCCTTCGCGAACGCGGCCATCTCGCTGTCGCCCGTCAGATTGCCGGTCATGCGCAGCAGCTCGAGCGTGCCCGCGCGATCGAGGAACACGTAGCCCTCGGGCAGCTCGATCTCGGCGAGGTTCCCGCCGATCGGCGCGAGCAGCGGGCCGCGCTGCCACGGCAGCCCCGGCGCGTCGGCCTCGGGCTCGGCCTCGGCGGTGGCTTCCGCCGCCGCTTCTGCAGTTTCCGCCGGTTCCTCCTGCGCGAGCGCGCAGATCGGAAGCAATGCCGCGCAGAGGGTCACGAGACGAAGGGTGCGTCGCATGGAGTTCTCCCTGAGAGCTGCTCGCCCGCCGCGCACTTGTTGCGGCGCGCGCGATTTCCATTCTCATCGGCAGGCGCGCCGTTCACAACACAGGGCTTCTCAGGCGCGCGAGGCTTCCCAGCGCGCCGGGACGCGCTCCGGACCGCGGATGACGCCGCCCGTGATGCGGACCGGCGCGGTCTCCGCGAGCGCGAGGCCGGGGAGGCGCTGGAGCACCGCGGCCAGCGCCACCTCGAGCTCGCGGCGCGCCAGGTGCGAGCCGAGACAGAAATGGAGGCCGTGCCCGAACGTGAGATGGCGGCTGCCCTTGCGGGCGGGATCGAAGCGATGCGGGTCGGGGAAGATCCGCGGATCGCGATTCGCGGCCGCGATGCCGTAGAGGAGCGGCGCTCCGGCCGCGAGATGAACGCCCGCCCAGTGGACGTCCTTTCCGCACGCGCGCGGGAGCAGCGCGACCGGCGGCTCGCAGCGCAGGCCCTCGTCGACGATCGCGGGAATCGCCTCGGCATCTTCGCGCGCAAGCGCCGCGATCGCGGGCCGCTCGAGCACGAGCGCGAGCAGGCTGCCGAGGTTCTTGTAGGTGGTGTCAGATCCGGCCGGGAATAACAAGCGCAGAAACGAGAAGATCTCCTCGTCGCCGAGCCGCTCGCCGTCGAGCTCCGCGTGCGCGAGCTCCGAGATCAGGTCCTCGCCCGGGCGCGCGCGCCGCTCGGCCACGAGCACGCGCAGGTAGTCCGTGAACTCGCGCGCGCCGGCCCGCGCGCCCTCGGGATCCCACGGAAACTCGATCAGCCGCTGCGCCCAGTCGATCAGCTTGTCTTCGTCCGCGACCGGAATCCCGAGCAGCCGCGTGATCGCGAGGAACGGGAAGCGGCGCGCGAAGTCCGCGACGAGGTCGGCCTCGCCGCGCGCCGCGAAGCGGTCGATCAGCTCGTGCGCGAGCGGCTCGAGCAGCGCTTCGACCGCGCGCCGCATCAGCGCCGGCCGGAACGCGTGCGAGACGAGCGCGCGATTGCGGCGATGCTCGTCGCCCGCCATGCACTGGATCGTCTTGCCCATCACGGGCATCGCGATGCGCTCGTAGATCTCACGCGACGGGAACGTCTCGTCGTCCGCGAATGCGGCGGTGAGCTCGTCGTATCCGAGGATCAGCCACGTGCGCTCGCCGTGGAAGCGCACGGGCACGACCGGGCCGTGCGAGCGCAGCCGTTCCAGCACCGCATGCAGATCCGGCAGCGGCGCGAGCGCGAAATCGAGCTCGGGCATCAATACGGCTTGCGACACGCGCGTCTCCTAGCAAGCGAAGCGCGCAGCGAGGCGCAGTCTTCGGAGCCGAGCGGAGTCGAACCGTGGCCTCCGTGTGCGTTGGGCCTGGGCGTGCGTCGCTCGCGCATCCTGAGTCGGCCTCCTAGGTGTCAGCTCCAAAGACGTTGTTCACCCGGGGTGACCTCCGGAGAGAATGGGGTTGTCGACTCCAAACCACTCTCCCGAAGGAGCCCCAGGTGAGACTTCATCCTAATGCGAAGACGACGCCGTACGCGCGCGAGCA
>DASTOI010000730.1:0-2524 GCA_035762585.1 Myxococcota bacterium | reverse complement strand
GGACCGAGGCGCGCGCCATTCGAGGATCTTGGCGCGCTGCGTTTCGAGCGTAAGCGCGGTCACGCCTGGGCCTTCGCTCCACGACCCCCGCCTACCCGCGCGGCTCCTTGCTTGGCGCCTCGAACGCGAAGTCATTGGGGAGGAAGGTGAAGCGGCCGCGCCAGCGCGGCGCGGCCGCTTCACTCGTTGTCTTGCCGGCGCGACCTTCTTCGTTCTCAGCGCGGGAAGGTGACGTAGAGCTGGGTGTAGAAGAGGCGGCCGTCGGGGGAGCGCGCGATGCCGATGCCGGTCGCGTTGAAGGGGCGTGCGAGCAGGTTGGCGCGGTGGTCGGGACTGTTCTGCCAGCCCGTCAACACGGAGTCGTTGGGATTCGCCTCGTTCGTCTGCGCGACGTTCTCGCCGGCGAGCGTGTAGCCGCTGATGCCCGCGCGATCGATGCGGTGGTGCCAGAGCAAGCCGTCCGGGTTCTCATGGGCGAAGAAGCCGCGGCGCGCCATGTCCTCGCTGTGGGCGCGCGCGACGGCGTCGAGGTCGCTGCGGCGCTCGAGCTCGATCAGCTTGTGCTCGCGGCGGAAGTCGTTCACGTCGCGGTGCAAGAGCTGCTCGAAGCGCGCGAGCTGCGGGTCCTCCGCCCAGGCCCAGCGCGCGCCGATCGGGCCGAGCAGCGCGAGCCACAGCCAAAAGCCGAGCAGCAGCCAGAACGCGTCGCGGAACGTGCGCGGCACTACCACTCCGTCTGCGAGAGCTCGTCGCCGTCGTCGATCGCTTCGCTGACGACCTCGCGCTTCACGAGCTTGCCCGCCTGATAGATCGAGCGCGTGTCGATCTTGCCGTCGCCGTCGCGGTCCTCGTCGCGGCGCGCGATGCGCTCGTCCGCATCGTAGGTCGTGACGAGATCGAAGCGCCCGTCGCCATCGCGGTCCTCGCGCTGCTTCGCGAGCTTGCCATCTCGGTAGAGCGACTCGCGATTGCGGAAGCCGTCGCCGTCGAGATCGAGCTCCTCGCGCGTCAGCCGGCCCTCTCGGTCGTAATAGGCCCACGCGTCGGGCGCGCCGTCGTGGTTCGTGTCCCGGCGCTGGCGCGCGGGCTTTCCGTCCACGAGCTCGACCCAGGTGTCGACGCGGCCGTCGAGGTTCGCGTCCTCCTCGACGCGCGTCTCGCGCCCGGTCACGGGATCGAGCCACGCAGTGCGGTCCGGGCGCGCGTCGCCGTTCTCGTCGAACTGCTCGCGTACCGGGCGGCCGCTCTCGTCGCGGTAGATCCAGTGGTCCGGCGCGCCATCGCCGTCGCGATCCGCGACGCGATCGGCGGCCGCCGGAGGCGGGGCAGCGACCGCGGATTGCGCGGGCGTGCGCGCCGGAGCGGGCGGCGTCGCGGTGCCGAAAACCGGGGCGTCGCTCAGGGCTCCTTCCGGCGGCTTCCCGCCCCCGCTTGCCTTTCGCAGCGCGGCGAGCTCGTCGGCGATGCTCGTCGATGCGGAGGAAGCCGTGTGCGACGCGAGCCCAGCGTCGCCGCCGGCGCTCTCGCCGGGCGGCGCGCTCTGCACGGGCTCCGCGTGCTCGCCTCGCCCCACGCGCTCGCGCTGCATGATCTCGCGCCGCATGCGCTCGATCTCCGCTTGCTCGTGCGTGCCCGATCCGCCGCCCGCGGAGCTGCTCGACTGCTCGCGCCCGTTTTTCGTGACGCGCTTCGCGACTGCTGCGCCGGCTGCAGCAGGCGCGCCGAGCACGCCGGCCACGGCGCGAGCCGAGTCCTTCGGTGTCGGACCCTTCTGATAGTCCTTCTCGTCGTAGACGACTGCGCCGCCGATCGACGAGTAGCCGCCGGGGCAGTTGGGCTGGCTACCCATCGGTACCTGCTCCCCGGGCAACACGATCGTCGCGCACGCACCGCGCTCGATGATCGGCGTCTCCTTGTAGTCGGACCACGGTTGAGCGGTCCGGCAGCCGACACCGAAGAGTGTCAGCAACAGCAGCGCGCGCTTGTGCAGCATGAGACCCCCGCGTCGGGGGCGGCGCAGCGCGCACGCCCCCGGTCGCTGCTCTGCAAGAAGCGTGCGTTCGCGCCGACCATCGAGCGAAGCGAAACCCGTGCGCCGGGATCGAGCCCACAGCTGCACGCGCGCTGCGCGAGCGCACGAGAGCCGATGGAGGTCGGCAGGTTCCGTGCCCGCGGAAGCGGATTTCCGTCTTCCTCTACCGTGCGCGCATGTGCGGTCGCTTCACGCTCACGCGCTCGGCAGCGGAGGTCGCCGCGCACTTCGAGCTGGAGACCGCGCCGGCGCACGCGCCGCGCTTCAACGTCGCGCCGACGCAGCCGGTGCTCGCGATTCGCGCGGCCGCCGATGGCAAGCGTCGCGAGGCGGCCGTGCTCTCGTGGGGGCTCGTGCCGTTCTGGGCGAGGCACGCGCGCGACGCGGCGAAGCAAATCAACGCGCGCGTCGAGACGTTGACGGAGCGCCCCGCCTTCCGTGAAGCCGCGGAGCGCCGCCGCTGCCTCGTGCCGGCCGACGGCTTCTACGAGT
>DASTOI010000729.1:0-3828 GCA_035762585.1 Myxococcota bacterium | reverse complement strand
TCCCGGCGCAGCTCGCGCAGATCGATGCCGCGCGACGAGGCGCGCTAGAGACGCATGGAGGCCAGTGGGCGACGCGCGAAGGTGCGGCCGTGCTTCTGCTCCGGACGCGCGCCTCGCCGTTCGATCCGGCCGCGCAGGCTCCGCTGCTCGCCGCGCTCGACGCGGCGCGCGCGCGGCTCGAGGCGCGCGGAGTCCGCGTCGAGCTCGGCGGAGTTCATCGCTTCGCCGTCGACGCGCAGCACACCGCGCAGCGCGACGCGCAGCGCATCTCGGCGCTCTCGCTCGCGCTCGTCGTCGGCCTCTTGTCACTGCTGTTCGGCTCGCTGCGCGCGCTCGCCGCGAGCCTGTTGCAGCTCGCGTTCTCGCTCGCGACCGCGACGGCCGTCTGTCTGCTCGTGTTCGGCGGACTCCACACGCTCACCGTCGCGTTCGGCGCGACGCTGATCGGCGTCAGCATCGACTACCCGATTCACTTGGCGCACCACCACGCGCTGGCGGGCGATCCGCGCGGTCCGCTCGCGACGCTGCGCGGCGTCGCGCCCGCGCTCCTCGTCGGCGCGGCGACCTCGATCGCCGGTTTCGCGGGCTTCGCGATCTCGGACGTTCCCGGGCTGCGCGAGCTCGGCGTGTTCGGCTTCGCAGGGCTCGGGGCGGGGCTGGCCTCGCTCTGGGTCATCTCGCCGATGCTGCCGCGCACGCTCGCGCCGACGCGCGCGCAGGCCGCGCTCGCGGCGCTGCTCTCGCGCGGCTACGCGCGGCTTCGCACGCAGCGTGCGCTCGCGCGCGGCGCGGTCGTGCTGATCGCAGCGGCGGGCGCGCTCGGCGCGCTGGGCACGACGTTCTCGGACGACGTATTTGCGCTGAACCTGCCCCCGCGCGCGGATTGGCTCGCAGAGGAGGTGCGCGTTCAGGCGCAGCTCGGAGCGAGCGAGCGCGCGCGTTTCGTCGCCGTATTCGGAGCGAGCGATGACGAAGCGCTGCGCGAGCTGGAGGCGCTCACACCGCGCCTCGAAGCGGCCGTCGCGAGCGGCGCGCTGACGAGCTTCGAATCGCTCGCGCCGCTCTTGCGCACCGAGGCTGCACAGGCGGCCGGTGAGCGCGCGTTTCGAGCCGCCGGCTTCGGCGAGCGGCTCGCGCGCGCATTCGAGGCGGAGGGCTTCGCGCCGGGCGCGTTTGCACCGCTCGTCGCAGAGCTCGCTCGCGACGCGCCGCCGCCGCTCCGCGCGAGCGATCTCTCGGGCACGCCGTTGGAAGACGCGCTCGGCGCGCTCCGCGTCCCGCTCGAAACCGGAGTCGCGCTCGTCGTCACGCTGCGCGGCGTGAGCGACGTCGCCGCGCTGCAGCGCGAGATCGCGGGAGCGCCGAAAGCGATCCTCGTCGATCAGCGCGCGCTGAGCGCCGAGCTGTACGCGCGCTATCGCGCGCAGCTCGTGCCGCTGCTCGGCTTGGGCGTCGCCCTCGTGGCCCTCGTGCTCGCGCTGCGCTTCCGAAGCGCGCGCGTCGTCGCGGCCGCGGGTCTGCCCGCGCTGCTCGCTGCGGGCGCGGTGCTCGCGACGCTCGCCGCGCTCGGCCAGCCGGCCACGCTGCTGCACCTCTTCGGCCTGCTGCTCGTGCTCTGCTTCGCGGAGGACTACGGCGTGTTTCTCGCCGAGGCGCGTGGAGAGGCGGATCTCAGCGCCTCGCTCACGAGCATCGCCGCCGCCGCCGCGACGACCGTGCTCGCGTTCGGCCTGCTCGCGTCTTCCGCGTTCCCCGCGCTCGCCGCGCTCGGGCTCAGCGTCGGCGTCGGCACATTCGCCGCGTTGCTGACCTCGCCGCTCTGCGCCGCCGCGCTGTTGCCGCGCAGCGCCTCGCGCTGAGCGAGTATCGTGCGTCTGCGCCCCAACAACTGGAGCTTCGGCACGCGCCGCCTCGCGCACGTCGGATTCGTCGTGCTCCTCGCGACTTCACTGCTCGCTCGTCGCCGTCCGCGAAGGAGCGAGCGCTCAGCCGCCGGCCCGAAGCGTCGCTGCCGCCACGCCTCGAAGCTGCGCGCTTCAATCGAGGCTGCCCTCTAGCGAGCGCGCCGACCCGCGCAGGTGTTGCCAGAGCGGGCCGTGCAGGCCGGCGCGCCGGACTCTGCGGAAGAGGCGCGCGTCGAAGTTCACGCCGAGCGGCGGAACGATCCAGTGCGGGTGAGAGCGGCAGCCCTCGAGTAACAGCTCGGCGATCCGTTCGCGCAGCGCGGCGCGCTCGCGTCGCAGCGCCGGCGCGAGCGCCTCGGCGTCGTCGATCCAGATCATCAGGATCGCGCTGAAAGGGTCGAGCTCGGAGACGAAGGCGAGCGTGCGCTTCACGTCGTCGAGCGACTCGCCGGGTGTGCCGAGGATGAAGGTGTGGCAGTCGGGAATGCCGGCCTCGCTGCACAGCACGTGGATCTGGCGGATTTCCGCCGTCGTGAAGCCCTTGCGCAGCCGCGCGAGCACGTCGTCGCGGCCGGAATCCGAGCCGATCTCCATGCCGGCGCAGCCGGCACGCTGGGCGAGCTTCGCGAGCTCGGCGTCGAAGCCGAGCGGGTTCGCGTAACAAGTCCACGGCAGCGCGAGAGCGCGGCTGCCGAGCTCGCGGCAGACGTCCTTCGCGTGGCGCCGCGGCAGGTTGAACACCGAGTCGACGATGAAGAAGTGGCGCATGCCGGGCTGCTGCACGAGCGCGTGCTCGAGCTCGTCGGCGACTGCCGCGGGCGCCCGCGTGCGCCCGATACGGCCCTCGATCAGCGGATACGTGCAGTAGTCGCAGCGCAGCGGGCAGCCGCGCTTCGTCTGCAGCGAGTCGATTGCGTAGCGCTCGTAGTAGCGAGGATCGACCAGGCTGCGGTCGGGGCGCGCAAGCGCGTTCAGGTCGAGAAAGCCGGGCGCGGCGCGGTTCGAGACGACGCCGGCCGGCGTCGCGCGGTGCAGGCCGGGCACGCCTTCGACGGCAGCGCCGCCGGCTTCGAGCGCATCGAGCAGCTGCGGGAACGAGCCCTCGGCCTCGCCCGCGATGCCGAAGTCGGCGCCGAGCCGCGCGAGCAGCTCCGCGGGCATCACGCTGAAGCCGGAGCCTCCGAGCACGATGGGCGCGCGGGTCACTTCCCGCATCGCGCGCACGAGGCCGGCGTAGTACGCGACGTTGTCGCGGATGCCCGAGTAGTCGTTGTTCTGGATGTTGCGCAGGCCGAGCGCGATCACGTCGGGCGCGAGCTCGACGAGCGCGCGCTTCAACGCGGCCTCGGGCTCGAGCTCGAAGCAGAGATCGATCAGCGCCCGCTCGTGACGCTCGGGGGTGGCCGCCATCACGTAGAGCAGCCCGAGCGGAATCACCGCATCGGGCAGCTTCTCGCGATTTCCGGAGACGAAGGCGACGCGCACTCGGGCCTCGCTGCTTATAATCGCCCGCCCTGCGAGCGGAGTCATCAGGCATGCAGTGCGGGCTCGCGGCCCAGAGGATCGGCGAGCGATCGCGGCAGCGCGGCCAGACGTGTCGGCCGTAGTCGGCGCGCTCGAGCGCCACGCGCGCGAGCGCGGCGCCGAGATCGCGCTTCGCGAAGGAGCGCGCGCGGTCTCGTGGCGCGAGCTGCTGCGCGCGACGCGCGCGGTCGCAACGCGCTTTGCCGCGCTCGGAGCGGGCGCGCGCGCGATCGCCGCGCTCCCGAACGGCGCTGCGCTCGCGAGCGCGCAGCTCGCGGCGCTCGAGTCCGGCATCGAGCTGCTCGGCGTTCCGCCGCGCACTCCGGCCGGCGTGCTCTCCGAGCTCATCGCGCAGCTCGGCGCCGCGCGCGTGTACGGGGCGGCAGGCAGCGAGCTCTCC
>DASTOI010000728.1:0-3856 GCA_035762585.1 Myxococcota bacterium | reverse complement strand
ACGTCGTCTCCCGCCATCTCGGTTCTCCCCTTTCGCGCAGCCTAATCAGAGATCAGGGTGCCGATCGATTCGCCCGCGACGACCTTGCGGACGTTGCCGGGCACGGTCATGTCGAACACGACGATCGGGAGGCCGTTCTCGCGGCAGAGCGCGATCGCGGCCTGGTCCATGAACGCGAGGCCCTGCTTGATCACGTCGTCGTAGGTGAGGCGCTCGAACCGCTTTGCATTCGCGACTTTCGCGGGATCGGCGCTGTAGACGCCGTCGACCTTGGTCGCCTTCAGCACGACGTCGGCCTCGATCTCGGCGGCGCGCAGCGCGGCCGCCGTGTCGGTCGTGAAGTACGGATTGCCGGTGCCGCCCGCGAAGATCACGATGCGCCCCTTCTCGAGGTGGCGCACCGCGCGGCGGCGGATGTAGGGCTCGGCGAGCTCGCGGATGTCGAGCGCGGACAGCACGCGCGTCTGCATGCCGAGCTTCTCGAGCGCGTCCTGCAGTGCGACCGAGTTGATCACGTTGGCGAGCATGCCCATGTAGTCGGCGGTCGCGCGGTCCATGCCCTCGTTCGCGGCGCTGACGCCGCGGATGATGTTGCCCGCGCCGAGCACGATGCCGAGCTGGATGCCTTCCTGCTTCACGTCGCGGATCTGCTCGGCGATCTCGCGCAAGACGCTCGGCTTGATGCCGAAGCGCGCGTCGCCCGCGAGCGCCTCGCCGGAGAGCTTCAGGAGCACGCGCTCGTACTTGGCCGCCATCTGCGCCCTCGCTCGCCGCGCGCGCGCGGCCGTTTTGCCGCTACTCGGCGGCCGTCTCGCCCAGCCGGAAGCGCACGAACGACGTCACGCGCACGTCGGCGCCGAGCTTGCCGCCCGCCTCCGCGAGCAGCTTCGCGATCGACTTGTCAGGGTCCTTCACGAACGGCTGCTCGAGCAGACACACCTCGCTGTAGTACTTCTTGATGCGCCCCTCGACGATGCGCTCGACGATCTTCTCCGGCTTGCCTTCGCCGAGCGCCTGCTTGCGGAAGATCTCGGCCTCCCGGTCGAGCAGGCTCTTCGGCACGCCGTCCTTGTCGATCGCGACCGGGCTCGGGTCGGCGGCCGCGACGTGCATCGCGAGATCCTTCGCGAGCGCGTTCACGGCGTCGCCGCGCGCGGACGTCGCGAGCCCGATCAGCACGCCGAGCTTGCCACCGGCGTGGATGTAGCCGCCGGCGACGCCGCCGGCCGCGGACAGCCGCTCGACGCGTTTCAGCTGGATGTTCTCGCCGATCTTCGCGATCGCGGCCGCGATCGCGTCGGCGCCCTTCGCCGCGCCGACGTTCGCGGCGAGCAGCGCTTCGGGCGTCGTCGCGTCGGCCGCCACGGCCGCGCTCGCGAGCGCGCCCGCGAGCGCCTGGAAGTCGGGCGTCTTCGCGACGAAGTCGGTCTCGCAGCCGAGCTCGATCAGCGCGCCCACGCCATCGCGCGTCGCGAGCGCGATCGTGCCCTCGCTGGTCTCCTTGCCGGCGCGCTTCACGGCCTTCGCGAGCCCGCGCTCCCGTAACAACACGACCGCCTTCGCCTGATCGCCGTTCGCGTCGGTCAGCGCCTTCTTGCAATCCATCATCGGCGCGCCGGTCTTGTCGCGCAGGTCCTTCACTACTTGTGCAGAGATCTCGGCCACGGTCCCTCTCCAGGTGCTGATCGTTCGATGCTCGGGCGCTAGCTCGTCGGCGTGCTCTCGCCGCCGCCCTCGTGGTGCGCGCCGCCGCGCCGCGGCCGCTGCGCCGCCGAGTGCGTGCCGCCCGGCTGGCGGCCGCGCCGCGGCGCCTGCTTGATCTCGATCACGCGGCGGCCGGCCGCCGTGGTCTCGCCCGTGTCGCCCTTCGCGGCGACGCCCTCGCCGGACGTGATGCGCTCGTTGAAGACGTTCGCGCCCTCGACGCACGCGTCGGCGGCGAGGCTCAGATAGAGCTCGAGCGCGCGGATCGCGTCGTCGTTGCCCGGCACCACGTAATCGATGCCGTCGGGATCGCAGTTCGTGTCGACGATCGCGACGATCGGGATGCCGAGGCGCCGCGCCTCGGTGATCGCGATGTGCTCCTTCGCGACGTCGATCACGAACAGCGCGTCGGGCAGCTTCGACATCTCGCGGATGCCGTCGAGCGACTTCTTGTACTTCTCGACCTCGCGCGAGATGCGCGAGAGCTCCTTCTTCGAGCGCGACTTCAGCTCATCCTCGTTGCCGAGGATCTCGAGCTGCTCCTTGAACGTCTCGAGCGAGCGCCGCACCGTGCGCCAGTTCGTCAGCATTCCGCCGAGCCAGCGGTTGTTCACGTAGAACTGGCCCGAGCGCTCGGCCTCCTGCTTGACGATTTCCTGCGCGTGCCGCTTGGTGGCGACGAACAGCACCTTGCCGCCGCTCGCGACGACCTCGCGCAGGAACTCGAGCGCGACGTCGAGGCGCGGCGCGGTCTGATCGAGATCGATGATGTGAATGCCGTCGCGCTCGCCGAAGATGAAGTCGCGCATGCGCGGGTTCCAGCGGCGCGTCTGGTGACCGAAGTGCGCGCCCGATTCGAGCAGGCTGCGGACGTCGGGGCGACGGCGCGCGGACATCGCGGCGGTCATCGTGGCCGGCGCTGCAGTCGGCGCAGCCGGCGTGGCGGGCACTTGGCCCTGGCCTTCGGACATGGAGCTTCCCTTCGCGGTTGTTCTTCCGCCCCGGCCGCGATTCCCCAACCCGCGCCGGATTCCAGCGACGCTCTGCCGCCGGGGGTCGCGGGACCGCTGGGGCGGTCCGGATGACGTGATGAATGGCTGCGGGAGTTAGCAGACGCCTCCTGCATTCGATAGGCGGCGGACGGTGATGGAGCGAGGCGGCTCGCCGGTTGGGATCGAGGTCGGTGCGGGCAGCGGGGCGGGCGGGGCCGGGCGCCGTCCGGCGGGGGCTCGCTCTGCTCACCCGCGTGACCGCGATGGATCGTGCCGTGCGCCGTTCGAGGACGTTGGCGCGCTGCGCCTCGAGCCTGCGCGCGGTCACGCCTGGGGCTTCGCTCCGCGACCCCCGCCCACCGGCGCCCGGCCCCGTCCGCGCCTCGTGCTTGGGCGGTCGCGTAACTCCCTTGTGTGGAAGGGAATAAGATCGAGGAGATCGCGAGCTGCGTGCAGAGTTGCGGGCGCCGCGCGAGCAGTGATTAGGTCGTGTAGTCGGCGTTGATGCGGATGTAGCCGGGGGTGAGGTCGCAGGTCCAGAGGTGGGCACGGCCGGGGCCGGCGCCTAATGAGATGGCGATCGAGACCTCGGGCGCGCGCATGCGCTTGCCGGCCGCCTTTCGCGCTCCGGGGCCGGTGCTCGCGCCGTGCGCGAAGACGGGGACGCCGCACAGCACGACCTCGGTCTTCGCGAGATTCAGCGCGACGCGCGCGGCGCCGACGGTCTGCAGAATGCGGCCCCAGTTCGGGTCGCCGCCGAACAGCGCCGTCTTCACGAGCGGCGAGTTCGCGATGCGGCGGCCGGCGAGCTCGGCCTGCGCGTCGCTCTTCGCGCCGGCGACGTCGATCGTGACGAGCTTGGTCGCGCCCTCGCCGTCGCGCGCGAGCATCTTCGCGAGCGCGGTCGCGACCTCGAGCAGCGCGCAGGCGAGCCGCGCCGCGTCCTTCCCGCGCGCCGCGCTGATCGGGCGCGCGCCGCTCGCGCCGTTCGCGAGCACGAGCGCGGTGTCGCTCGTGCTCGTCTCGCCATCGACCGTAACGCGGTTGAAGGTGGCGCTCGCGACCTCGCGCCAGATCTCGCGCAACACGGGAGCTGTTACGGCGGCGTCGGTCGCTACGAACGAGAGCATCGTCGCCATGTCGGGCTGGATCATGCCGGA
>DASTOI010000727.1:0-4647 GCA_035762585.1 Myxococcota bacterium | reverse complement strand
GAAGAGAGCGTTGAGGGCCAAGCCGGTGACGGTCGCGAGCGAGAGCCAAGCGCAGGCGATCGTCTCGTAGGCGTCGGCGCGTAGTGCGCCGCTCTTCAGGTCGGACGCCGTGCGAAGCTTCGCCCAGCCTAATATGGGCATCACGGCGAGCGAGACGGCCGTGAGTGCGATGCCGACGACGCTCTCGCGCGCTTCGGCGCCGAAGCCGAGCAGACGGCGCCCGGCGTCGGCGACGATGTAGGCCGCCAGCGCGAGCAGGAGCGCGCCCGCGATGCGGCCGGCGCGGCGTTCGAGGAGCTCGGCGCGCTCTTCGTCAGCGTGCCCCAATGACTCGGCGCGCAGGCGCCATCCGACGACCACCGCGCTCGTGGTCTCGACGAACGAATCGACGCCGAAGCCGATCAGCGCCACGGACGACGCGATCAAGCCCGCCGAGACGGCGATCACTCCCTCGACGACGTTCCAGCCGACGGTCGCGTACTCGAGATGCACGCCGCGCCGCAGAAGCCGTTCACGCTCAGCCATGAGTCGCGTCGTTAGCGCGATCGTCGCCGGCAGTCGCGTTGCCGGTGCCGTGCGGGATCACGCCGCGCAGCCGCAGCCCATCTCCCACAAGCGGCCGTCGGCGCCGAACACGGGGGCGTGCGAGTGCCGTGCGGGGGGCTCGTTGGCGTAGCCGCCGTAGCTCGCGACGGGGGACCAGCTCGGGCTGACGGCGGGCAGCGCAGGAGCGAGCGCTGCGAATTCATCCGCCGCGTGCACGATGTTGCCGCGGCAGACGGTGAGCACCGACTCGATGCCGCGGATGCGCTCCTCCGGGCAGGAGAGGTAGTCGTCGCTCAGCACGGCGAAGTCGGCGAGCTGCCCGACGGCGAGCCGGCCCTTGCTCGTGGACTCGCCGCTGAACCACGCGCTCCCTTCGGTGTAGAGGCGCAGCGCTTGCTCGCGGGAGAGCAGGTTCTCTTTCGCAGAGAGCTCGGTGCCGCCGACGGTCTTGCCGGTGACGAGCCAGTAGAGGCAGGTCCACGGGTGGTAGCTGGCGACGCGCGTGCCGTCGGTGCCGGCGCCGACGGGGATGCCCGCGCCGAGCAGCGCCTGCAGTGGAGGGCAGGCGCTCGCGGCGGCTCGTCCGTAGCGGCGGATGAAGTACTCGCCCTGATAAGCCATGCGGTGCTGGATCGCGACGCCGCCGCCGAGTGCGCGCGTGCGCTCGATGTTGCGCGGCGAGATCGTCTCGGCGTGATCGAAGAACCAGCGCAGGCCGGCGAACGAGATGTCGCGATCGACGCGCTCGAAGACGGACAGGAAGCGCCCGATCGTCTCGTCGTAGGTAGCGTGGATGCGGAACGGCCAGCGCGCGGCGACGAGCGCGCGGATCACGGCCTCGAGCTCGCTCTCCATCACGGGCTTCAGATCGGGGCGCGGCTGCAGGAAGTTCTCGAAGTCGGCCGCGCTCCAGACGAGGTTCTCGCCGGCGCCGGCGACGCGCAGCATGTCGTCGCCCTCGCCCGGGCGCGTCATCTGGATCCAACGCTGAACGTCGGCGAGCTCGCTACCGGCTTTCTGTGCGAACAGGCTGTACGCGATGCGCAGCGTGAGCTCTCCGTCCGCGGCGAGCTTGCGAATCACCGCGTAGTCATCAGGAAAATTCTGCCAGCCGCCGCCCGCGTCGGAGGCGCTGGTGACGCCGAAGCGGTTCAGCTCGCGCATGAACCAGCGCGACGAGTTCAGCTGGTCGTCGAACGAGAGCTTCGGCGCGCGCCCGATCGTCGAGTAGAGCAGCAGCGCGTTCGGCTCGGCGAGCAGGAGGCCCGTCGGCTCGCCGCTCGCATCGCGCGCGATCAGGCCGCCCGGCGGATTCGGCGTGCTCGCATCGAAGCCGAGCGCGCGCAGCGCCGCGCGGTTGAGCAGCGCGCAGTCGTAGAGATGAAGAACGACGACGGGCGTGTCGGGCGCGGCGCGGTCGAGCTCTTCGAGCGTCGGCATCCGCCGCTCGGCGAACTGCCACTCGTTCCAGCCGCCGATCACGCGCACCCACTGCGGCGGCGGCGTGCGCTGCGCCTGCTCCTTCAGCTTGCGCAGCGCGTCGGCGAGCGACGGCACACCATCCCAGCGCAGCTCGAGGTGGTAGTTGAGGCCGGCGCGGATCACGTGGAGATGCGAGTCGTTCAGCCCCGGAATCGCGCGGCGACCTCTCAGGTCGACGACTCGGGTGTTAGGGCCGCGCGCCGCCGCAGCGCGCTCGCCGGCGGCGACGATGCGGCCGTGCTTCACCGCGAGCGCGCTCAGCTCGGGCTGTGCTGGGTCGAGCGTCGTGATGCGGCCGTTCGAGAGCACGAGATCGGGCGTGTCATCCGTCTTCATGACGATTCCTTTCGCGCGCTGTGATGCAGCCAACCGTGCAGCGCACGCGTGACGATCGGCATCACGACCCAGGTGAGCGCGGCGACCATGCAGACCGCGAATGCGAATGAGCGCGTGAGCAGCGACCACGCGCGAGTGGCCTCTCCGACCGTGAGCGACAGCGCGACGCTCGTCGGATAGACGCCGGCGAGCGTCGCGAGCGCCATCTTCCAGCGCGGCGGCGGGAGATTCCCCGAGCGGAACCACGCCTCGAGCCCCGTCAGCTTGCGCCGCGAAGCGGCGCCCTCGGTGAGCGGCGCGACGCGTTGCTGCCACGCCTCGAAGAGCGGCGAGCGATAGAACGCGTCGCACTCCGCTTCGTCCGCGAACGAACGCAGGATTCCGTACTCGCGCGACACCGAGCCCGGCGCCGGCTCGAGCACGTGCACGCCGCGCACGCCCGTGCTCGCGAGCGAGGCTTGCAAGAACTCCCGCAGCGCCTGCTGGAATTCGGCCTCGGCGCCGGAGCGCACGCGACGCGTGATCGCGATGTGGATCGCCACGGGAAGAGACCCGCAGCTCAGTGCTTGGCTTTGCTCGCGACCTTCTGCGGCGAGCGCGCCGACTGCGGCGCCTTGTGCACCATCGTGTACGCGTACTCGACGCCGCTTCCGTAAGCGCCGGCGTGCTCTCTCAGCAGCGACATCAGCGCGTCGTAGTGCTCGCGGTTCTTCCAGTCGCGCTGGAACTCGAGCAGCGCCGCGATCGTCGTCAGCCGCGTCGCGCCGGCTTGCACCATGCGCGAGAGCGCGGCGTCGTGTGCGGCGACGGACGTCGCGCCGCAGCAATCGTCGACGACGTAGACGTTGTACCCGGCGCCCAGCATCTCGATGGTCGGCCAGGTGACGCACACCTCGGTCCACAAGCCAGTCATCAGGATGTTCTTGCGACCGGTGGCCTCGATCGCCTCGCGAAAGCCGGCGTCGTCCCACGAATTCATCGAGGTTCGCTCGACGACGCTCTGACCCGGGAACACGTCGAGCAGCTGTGGCCACGTGTAGCCCGAGAAGCTCTCGGTCTCGACCGAAGTGAGCACCGTCGGCACGCGATACTCCTTCGCGACCTTCGCGAGCAGCACGACGTTGTTGATCAGCGACGCGCGGTCGACGTTCGCGACGCCGAACGTCATCTGCGGCTGGAAGTCGATGAACACGACGGCCGTGTCTTGGGGCGTGTAGAGCTTTTGGTAGCGACTCATGGGGGTGATCTCCTGTTCGCTCGCTCGGGCGCGCGCGAAGTGGCCCGAACGTGGCGCGCGCTCGGCGTGTTGTCTTTCGCTTTTCTGCTGCCGTGCGCTCGAAACTCGCCCGGCGTGACGCCCTCGCACCGCCGGAAGCTCACGCTCAAGCATGCTTGGCTGGAGAAGCCGACCGCGAGCGCGATCGCAGCGAGCGAGCGATCGCTTCCGGAGAGGAGCCCCTTCGCGAGCGCGATGCGGGACTGGAGGACGTAGGCGTGCGGTGAACAGCCCGCGCTGCGCCGGAACCAATGCGCGAAGCCCGACACGCTCATGCCGGCCAGCCGCGCGAGCTCTCGCACCGGAAGATCGCTCGCCAGATTCGCTGCGACGTGATCACGCACGCGGCGCAGCTTCTGCTCGTCCAATTCTTGCTCGCGGCGCGGCCGTGCACGCGCACGTCGGGCCGCCGCGTTCCCGTGTCGCGCCGAATCGGCACTCACGCGCTCACCTCGGCTGCCTGCGCGGGCTCCTGCCCGTCAGTTTCGTGTAGACCTGATAACTCGCCCAACGCAACGGCTCGGGAGGAAGGGGAAGCAAGCGCCGGTTGTAGAACGGGAGATCGCGCCACGGCTCGTGATTGCCGACATACAGGTCCGCGATCACTCGGCCCGCGAGCAGCGCGAGCGCGATGCCGTGACCGCTGTAGCCGAGCGCGTGGTAGCGGTTCCGATCGGGGCCGCCGACGCCGATCGAGCAGACGCGATCGAGCGTGATGCCGAGCACGCCCGACCAACGGTACTCGATCGGGACGTGCGCGATGGCCGGGAAGTAGTGGTGGAGGATGCGCGCCATGAACGGCTGCGCGCGCGCGATCGCGGCCTCGCTGGTGACGACGCGGCTGCCGTAGTGGTAGCTGTAGGCGCGGTTGCCGCCGCCTCCTAACAAGAGGCGCCCGCCGGGCGTACGCAGCGCGTAGGCGATGCGGTCCTTGTCGTCGCTGAAGCCGTCCCATGCGCCCCAGCCGATGCGCTGCCAATCGGCCTCGGCGAGCTTCGCCGTCGCGA
>DASTOI010000726.1:0-2035 GCA_035762585.1 Myxococcota bacterium | reverse complement strand
GACGCCGCGGTCGCGCGAGAGTCCGGCGAGCAGCCGCCAAAAGCGGTCGCGCGCGACGGGATCGACTCCCGAGGTTGGCTCGTCGAGGATCAGCACCTCGGGCTCGTGAATCACCGCGACCGCGAGCGAGAGGCGCTGTCGCACGCCGAGCGGCACGTCGGCGGCGAGCTGAGTCTGGGCGGACTCGAGATCGAAGTCCCGTAACAGTTCCGGGATGCGCTCGCGCAAACGGGGGCCGTCGATGCCGAACAGGCGGCCGTGCAGCTCGAGGTTCTGGAGCACGGTCAGCTCGACGTAGAGCGAGAAGGCCTGCGACATGTATCCAATGCGGCTGCGGCTCTGGATGTCGCGCGGATCGACCTCGCGGCCGAACAGTCGGGAGTCGCCCTCGCTCGCGGGCAAGAGCCCAACGAGCATCTTCATCGTCGTGGTCTTTCCGCAGCCATTAGGGCCCAGGAAGCCGAAGATCTCGCCGCGCTCGATGCGGAAGCTCACGCGATCGACCGCGGTGAAGGCGCCGAAGCGCCGCGTGAGGTTGCTCGCCTCGATCGCCGGCTCACCGGGCAGCGTCATGCGGGGACGCATCTCGAAGGCGCGATAGTCGGCGCGGCGCTCCTCGGGCAGCAGCGCGATGTAGGCCTGCTCGAGGCTGCGCGCGCCGGCGCGCGCCATCAGCTCCGCGGGCGAGCCGCTCGCCAACACGCGGCCACCGTCGAGCAGCACGAGCCCGTCGAAGCGCTCCGCCTCTTCCATGTACGCTGTGGCGACGACGACGCTCAGCTCGGCTCGCTGCTCGCGCATGCGCGCGATCAGCTCCCAGAACTGGCGGCGCGAGAGCGGGTCGACTCCGGTCGTCGGCTCGTCGAGGATCAACAAGTCGGGCTCGTGGATCAGAGCGCAGCACAGCCCGAGCTTCTGCTTCATGCCGCCCGAGAGATCGCGCTCCCGGCGATCTCCGAACGCCGAAAGACCCGTCGCGATCAGCAGGTCGGCCATGCGCTCGCGTCGCTCTGCGCGCGGGAGGCCGAACAGGCGACCGAAGAAGTCGACATTCTCGAGCACGGTGAGATCGGGGTCGAGATTGCTCCCGAGCCCTGGCGGCATGTAGCCGATGCGCGAGCACACGGCGCGGCGATGGCGGCGATCGCCCATGTCGCCGCCCAACGCGTGGACCGTTCCGCGCTGGATCTTGCGGACTCCGGAAAGCAGCCCGAGCAGCGTCGACTTGCCGACGCCGTCGGGGCCGATCAGGCCCAATAAGTGGCTGCGCGGCACGTCGAGCGAGACGTCCGCGAGCGCGATCAGGCTCCCGTAGCGGTGCGATACGCCCGCCACCGCGGCGAGCGGCGGCGAGCCGCTCAGCGGCCCACTCACCGCTTCGGCGCGGGCCACGCGGCGCGCTCGTCGAAGCGAATCCACGCGACGCCCGGCGCGCCGGGCTTCAGCGCCGGATCGCTCCCATCGATCACCTGCGCCTTCACGCGGAACGAGAGCTTCTCTCGCTCCGAGCGCGTCTCGACGTGCTTCGGCGTGAACTGCGCCTCGGCGGAGACGAACGTGATGCGCGCGGGGATCCACCGCTCCGGCTGCGCGTCGAGCAGCACGCGCGCCTCGGCGCCGATCGCGACACGGCCGGCTTCCTCCTCGGGAAGGAAGAGCGTCATGTAGACGTCGCCGAGATCGAGCAGTGTGAGGACGCGGCCACCCGCCGGGAGCACCTCGCCAGGCTCGGCGAGGCGATGCTGGACTCGCCCGCTCACCGGCGAGACGAGCGTCGCATCTCGAATCTCGGTCTCGACGCGCGCCGCCTGTGCCTGCGCAGCCTCGATCGCTGCTTCGAGGGACTCGGCGTCGGCTTCGGCGGCGGCGCACGCAGCATGCGCGGCCTCGGTGCGTTCGCGGCTCAGATCCAGGTCGCGCTCGCTCGCGAAGTCGCGCTCGCGAAGCGCCTGCGTGCGCTCGAGCTCGCGCTCGGACAGCCGGCATTCCGTCATGCGCTGATCGACGCTGGCCTCGGCGGCCCGGCGCCGCTTCT
>DASTOI010000725.1:0-3952 GCA_035762585.1 Myxococcota bacterium | reverse complement strand
CGCAAGTCACCGCCAAGTATGAACGTCCCCGTTTTGGTGACTTATTTGGTCTCGGCGGGCGGCGATGCGGAGGGTTCGGCGGCGGCCTGTGCGGCGGCGCGCTCGTCGATGCCCTCCTCGGGGACGAGGCCCGAGAGGTCGCGCAGCTTCGAGCGCAGGCGCGCCTTCTTGCCGCGCAGATCGCGCAGGAAGTAGAGGCGCGAGCGGCGCACGTGGCCGCGGCTCTTGATCTCGATCTTCTCCACCGTGGGCGAGTCGATCGGGAAGATGCGCTCGACGCCGACGCCGTAGGAGACCTTGCGCACGGTGAACGAGCCGCTCGATCCGCCGCGGCGGCGCCGGATCACGACGCCCTCGAACACCTGCGTGCGCTCCTTGTCGCCCTCGCGGATGCGCACGTGCACGCGCACCGTGTCGCCCGACCGAAACGGCGGCAGGTCCTTGCGGTGCGCCTCGCGCTCGATCACGTCCAACGAATTCATCGCTCTTCTCCCTGGGCGAGCACACGGAGGAGATCCGGCCGCCTGGTCTTGGTGCGCGCGAGAGCTTGGTCCGCTCGCCAGCGCGCGATTTTTGCATGGTCCCCGGAGCGCAGCACCTCGGGCACCGCGAGCCCCCGGTACTCGGCGGGCCGCGTGTACTGCGGCCCCTCGAGCCCCGCCTGTTGAAACGACTCCATGTGCGCGGATTCCGGATTCCCGAGCACGCCCGGCACGAAGCGCGAGATCGCCTCGATCACAACCATCGCGGCGGCCTCGCCGCCCGACAGCACGTAGTCGCCGATCGAGATCTCCTCGTCGATCGCGAGCTCGATCGCGCGCTGGTCCACGCCCTCGTAGCGCCCGCACACGATCGCGAGATGCCTCTCGCCGGCCAGCTCTTTCGCCCTTTCCTGTGTCAGCCGCTCGCCCTGCGGGCTCATCAGCAGCACCCGCGCCGCCCGCTCGCCCTTCTTCCCCGCGACCGCCTCCACCGCCTCCACGATCGGCTCCGGCTTCATCACCATGCCCGGCCCGCCGCCGTACGGGATGTCGTCGACGCTGCGGTGCCGGTCCTTCGTCCACGCCCGCAGGTCGTGCGTCTCGAGGATCAGCTCGCCACGCCCGACCGCCTGGCCGAGCACGCCCGCCGCGCGAAACGGCGCGAACAGCTCGGGGAAGATCGTGATGACGTCGACGCGCATGCGTTCACTCGATTCTCGATCACGCCGGATCCGCGAGCCCGGGGACGTCCTCGAGCACGATCCGCCCGCTCGCGACGTCGATGCTGCGGACGAGCGCGCTCGCGAGCGGGATCAGCCGCGGCCGCCCGTCCTCGCCCGCGACCTCGAGCACGTCGTGCGCGGCGCCCGTGTCGAGCAGCCCGGTCACGCGGCCGACGCGCTCGCCGGCGGCCGTCTCGACGGTGCAGCCGACAAGCTCGAACCAGTAGTGCTGGTCGGCAGGCAGCCGCGGTAGATCCGCGACGTCTGCGAGCACGAACATGCCGCGCAGCGCCTCCGCCGCATCGCGGTCCGCGATCCCGCGCAGCGCGAGCCTCAGCTCGCCCGCTCTCGCTGTGATTCCTCCCTGATTCTCGACTTCGCTCGCGAGCGGATCGTCCGGCCCGCTGCGGGAGAGTGCGAAGCGCTTCGTCCCTAACAGCAGCGCGACATCGTCCGCGAGCACTCGAACTCGAACTTCTCCGCCGATCCCATGCGCGCCCGCGATCTGCCCGACGATCACACGCCGCGGGCCCAGCAGCGCAGCGCGCTTGCTAGTCGACGATGTCGAGGCGCGCATCACGGCCGCTGCGCGATGCGGCGAGCACCGCGCGGATCGCCTTCGCGACGCGGCCTTGGCGGCCGATCACGCGCCCGCGGTCCTCGTCCGACGTCACCAGCTCCAGCATGCGGCCGCCGTCCTGCACGTTCACGCGCACCGCGTCCGGCTGGCCGACGATGCCCTTCGCGATGAACTCGACCAGCTCCGCGGCGCTCTTCTCCGCCATCGCTACGCCGTGGCCTGGCTGGCGGCTGCCGCCGCGAGCAGCGTCGCTTCGAGCTTCTTGCCGCGCTTGATCAGCGCCTTCGCGGCCGGCGACATCTGCGCCCCGCGCGAGACCCATTTCGTGATCTTGTCGCCGTTCAGCTTGATCTGCGGACCCTTCGCGATCGGATCGTAGGTGCCGAGCTCTTCGAGCTTGCGGCCGTCGCGCGGCGCCCGCTCGTCGATCGCGATCAACCGGTAGTACGGGCGGCTCTTCGCGCCCGCACGCATGAGACGAATCTTGACCATGTGGACTCCGGGGCCGCGGGCGCTGGATTCCTGTACGAAATCGCCGGATTAGGCCCGCAAAAGGCGGCGCAAGCTAGGCGAGGGAGCCGGGCGGGTCAACGTGAACAATGCAAAGACGGGGACGCTCCTCCTTTTTGAAAAAGGAGGAACGTCCCCGCCATTCACCTTTTGTGGGCGCCGCGGCGCTCGGCTTCCTTCGCGGCGGAGCACTTGGCGCACGCGTAGCGCTCTTTGTGCGGGGTCTGGAGGCGCTCGTAGTCGCGGTCGAGCGCGACGCGGCGCACGCTCGGCGCGGGCTCGCCGCAGAAATCGCAGCGAATTCCGGCGTTTCCCGCCGCCAGCGGCTCGTTCGGCTCAGGCTTCGTCATGGCGCGAACGGTTAGCGAACTCTGGTCCGCAGTTCCGTCGGTGCGGAGGGGCCGAGCGCATTCCACAGCGCGGCGAGGATCTCGCCCTTCCGGAGCGCGATCTGCTGCGCCCAGACGGGGCTCGCGACGGTCAGCTCGAGCGTGCCCTGCTTCCAGTCGGTCGGCTCGCAGTGCGGCGCGAGATCGGCTGGAACCGCGCCGTCCCACGCGCGCAGGAGCCGCGCGGCCGGCGCGTTCGCGTCGTAGCCGAGATCGGAGAGCACGCGCCCGATGCGGGAGCCGTCGACGCGCGCCGGATCGCGCGGACGCTGCGGCCGGCGGCGGTTCGGCGTGAAGGCCATCTCGCGCTCAATCCTCGAGCGATCGGAACAGCAGGCCGGTCGGGAGCTTCGGGTAGAAGAACGTGGACTTCTGCGGGAGCGTCGCGCCGGCCGCGGTCACGCGGAATACGTCCTCGGCGCGCAGCGGATTCAGGTAGAGCGCGACCGTGCCGCGGCCAGCGCGCACCTCGCGCGCCGCCTCCTGCGCCGCCTTCGGAAACGCGACTGCGCCGTCTCGCACCGCGGTCTCATCGAGGCCGAAGAAGCCCGCGACGATCTCGCGATGGAAGACCTCGATCGAGAGCTCCGCGCTCGGCGGCTTCCAGAAGATGCGGAGCTGCCCGCGGCCGTCGTCGGCGGCGAACGCCGGCGCGCCGGTGTGCGGCGCGAGCGCGTCGCGCAGCGCGGCCTCCACTTGCTCGGGCGAGCTCACTCCGAGCGCGCGCTGCTGCCAGCCCGAGCGCGCGAGCTCGGCCCAGCGCGCGTCGCTCGGCGCCGGCGCGCGCACGAGCAGCCGGTGAATCGGCAATAACAACGAGCCCGCCGCGTAGGCATTGGCGAGATAGACGAAGATCGAGTCGGCCGCGGGATCGGGACCCGCTCCCGCGCGCCGCTCGGCCTGATACGCGAGCCCGGTCTCGTAGCGGTGATGGCCGTCCGCGATCACGAGCGGCCGCGACGCGAGGAAGCGCTGCACCTCGCCGATCGCGTGCGCGTCGTCGATCGCCGCGAGCTCGTGCGCGATTCCGCCGGCGTCGCGCGCGCGCTGCGGCTCGCCGGCGGCGAGCGCCTGATCGAGCAGCGCGTCGAGCTTTCCGTCCGGGTCCTCGTAGAGCAGGAACACCGCGCTCAGGTTCGTGCGCGACGCGCGCAGGATCTTCAGCCGATCGGCCTTCGGGCCCGCGAGCGTGCGCTCGTGCGGGCGCACGATGCGCTTCGCATAGTCCTCGAGCTTCAGCGCGCAGAAGAAGCCGGTGCGCGCGAGCGC
>DASTOI010000724.1:0-2327 GCA_035762585.1 Myxococcota bacterium | reverse complement strand
GACGCCGGCGAGCAGCCCGAGGATCGATCGCGAGAACGGCATGCCGCCTCCCCTCCGAAACCGAAACGCTCGCACGCTGCCTCGATCCGGCCGGTCAGAAAAGGGACGAGCGCGCGGATCGAAGGATTGGCGCTTGTCCCGCGGCTGGCGGCGGGCGCATGCTCGGGGAGCGCTCTCCTGCGCGCCTCTGGGAGGGACGACGATGCGCGAGCTCAGCACGCGACCGCCGGAGATCTCGAAGCCCATCGTGTTCGAGCGTCTCGAACAGCTGAGCGAGCAGCGCGAGACCGTCCGGCGGATCTTCGAGGACCTTCACTCGTGCCCGGCGCACTCGGCCGCGGAGATGGCCGAGCTCGCGCTCCGCTACGGCCTCTGCGACGAGTCGTTTGCCGCGCACATGCGCGACCACTGGGGGGCCGGCGCCTGGTTCGGACCGGTCATGGACGAGGTGAACGTCAAGTTCCGTCGAGCGGCGCACCTGCTGCGCCATGCCTCGGGATTGAGCGCCTGGTGGGTCCGCGGGAGCAGCGCGCGTGTCTTCATCGAGGTGTATCAGCAGGGCGGCATCGTGCGGATGATCCTGCACTCGCCGCACCTTCCGCCGGAGTATGAGCGTGCAAAAGCGTAGTCCGTGCCTCGGCGCAGCCGAGTCCACCGATCACGTTCCGCGGAGAGGGAGCGCGTAGACCGTCTCGAGTCGGCTGTGACCACGAATCGCCACGCCCTCGTGGCGCTCGAAGCCTGCGATCGCCCTCTCGCTGCGATCGTAGGTCGCCTCGTCCACGACCACCGAAGCATTCAGCTCGCGCGTGAGCGCCTGGAGGCGCGCGGCCCTGTTCGTGGTGTTGCCCACCGCAGTCCAGAACATGCGATCCGAGGAGCGAACGCTTCCCACGAATGCGTCGCCCGTCGCGATGCCGACGCCGACGCTGCTGAGGCCGGGCTCGTCGACGGCGAGCTTTGCGACGGCGCCGACGATCTCCCCGCCCGCGACGACCGCTGCCCGCTCCTTGCGCGCGAGCGCGTCCGGTGCACCGAACACCGCCATCATCCCGTCGCCCTCGAACGCGACCAACGTTCCGGCGTGGCGTGCGATCACCTCGGATACCGCGAGCGTGTATCGATTCACGGTCGAGAAGACGCGATCGGGCGGAAGCGCCTCGGCGTAGACGGAGTATCCGCGCAGGTCGAGGAAGAGCACCGAGACCTCTCGCGCGCCCACATCCGGGCTCTCCCCGCGATCGATCCGGCTCGATAGCGGAGCTCCCACGTAGTGCCGGAGACGTTCGGCGGCTGCTTGGCTCGCCCTCAAGACCTCATCGCGATCGAAACGGTCGAGCTCGCCCGAGATCCGCTGGCAGAGCCCCGCGAGGAGCGCGTGGTCGGTCGACGTGTAGACGTCGCACGAGCGTTTGGGCCCGAGGCAGAGAAAGGCGAAGAGATGGTCGGCGCGCCGAATGGGAACCAGACAGGGGACACCGAGCGTCTCCATCACCGCGCGCGGGAACGGGCTGAGCCGAACACGCTCGGAGCGGGTCGACGCCGTGATCGGAAAGTGGACGTGCTCGAGCGACGCGATCAGCGGGTCGTCGACGTTCCACGGCTCGGGCAGCGGAGAGCCTCTCGCGAGAATGGGCTCGAAGCGAGCGCCTAAGCGGATGAAGATCGAGATCGAGAGCGGAGCGATCAGCTGCTCGAGTCGAGTCCACACGAGCTCGAGCAGGGATTTCGCGTCGGCGCAGCCGCTGAGATCCTCGAGCAAGCGCTCCCCTCCGCGCTCGAGCGCGAATCGCTCCGGGAAAAAATGGCGATCGACCTGGGGCCGCAAACGCCGCCCCGCCGGTCGCAGCAGCGCGAGGAGCCCGACGGCCATCGCGGCTTGCAGCACCGGCGGACCGAGCCCCGTCGCCCGCGCGAGAGGCGGGGTCAGGCTGGAGACGCCGCCCACCAGGATGGCGAGCAGCACGACGGCGAGAATGCTGAACGACGCGGTTTGACTGATCAGGTGGTCGACGTCGAAGAAGTTGAAGCGCGAGATCCCGATCAACTGGCTCAGCGGAATCAGTGCGAGCGAGCTGGCCGCGACGGCGACCGCGGACTGGTAGCTCGCGTCCCAGGCAGCCAGCGCGCCGACCACCAGCGGCGGTGCGGCGGCGGCATAGGCGCCCAGCAGGATCCAGCGGATCTGACGGCGGGAGATCGCGTCGGAGCGACGATACGTGTCCGTCACGATCCAAAGCGCGACGGCGAGGTAGAGCGACGCGATCGACGCGCTGCCGATCGCGCCCGCCGCACGCGAGAACGGCGCGGCGTAATAACGGCTCGCG
>DASTOI010000723.1:0-2572 GCA_035762585.1 Myxococcota bacterium | reverse complement strand
CCCGCTCTTGCCCGCGCGCGATGCCGCGCGCCGCAGCTGGCTGGAGCACCTCGAAGCCGCGGGCCGCTTCCACTGGCGGCAGGATCGCGGCGCCGCGCTGCTCGCCGGGCTGCGCGACGAGCTCGCGCGCGAGCAGCTGCGCAAGCGCGCGGCGTGGTCGCGGCTGCCCGAGCGCGAGCGCATGGAGCGCCTCGCGCAGGCGAGCGGGCTCTCGCTCGAGCAGGTTGCGCACGCGCTGCTCGGTGCGCCGAGCGGAGCGCGCGGCTTCGTCGCCGCGGTGCGCGCGCTCGAGCGCGTGCGCGCGGCACTCTGAGTGCAAGTGCAGCGCGGCGGACGGCGCCACGTCGATCGGTCTCGTAACAACTGCAGGAGATGAGATGCTGGAACACGTCGAAGCAGCCGCGGAGCTCGCGGCGCGGATCCGCGCCGAGCTCGCGAAAGCGGTGGTCGGCCAACGCGAGGCCGTCGACATGGTGCTCGCGTGCCTGATCGCCGGCGGCCACGTGCTGCTCGAGGGCGTGCCGGGCGTCGGCAAGACGCTGGTCGCGCGCGCGCTCGCGAAGACGTTCGGGGGTGCGACCACGCGCGTGCAGTTCACGCCCGACCTGATGCCCGCCGACGTCGTGGGCCACGTGCTGTACGACGCGGCGACCGGAGCGATGAAGCTGCGCAAAGGCCCCGTCTTCACGAACCTGCTACTGGCCGACGAGATCAACCGCGCGCCCGCGAAGACGCAGGCCGCGCTGCTCGAGGTGATGCAGGAGCGCCAGGTGACGATCGAGGGCGAATCGCTCGCGTCGCCCGCGCCGTTCATGACGCTCGCGACGCAGAACCCGATCGAGATGGAGGGCACCTATCCGCTGCCGGAGGCGCAGCTCGATCGCTTCCTGATGAAGGTGCGCATCGCATACCCGAGCGAGGCCGAAGAGGTCGAGCTCACGCGCCACGTGACGGAGAACCGCGTCGGCGACGCGCTGCCGCTCGAGGCGGTGCAGGTCGTGGCGACGCCGGAGGACGTGCTCCGGCTGCAGGCCGTCGCGGCGCAGCTCACCGTCGACGAGCGCGTGCGCGAGTACGCGGTGCGCGTCGTGCGCGCGACGCGCGAGGCGGCCGGCGTCGCGATCGGCGCGGGGCCGCGCGGCGGCATCGCGCTGATCCGCGTCGCGCGCGCGAACGCGCTGCTCGAGAACCGCAGCTTCGTCGTGCCCGACGACGTGAAGAGCGTCGCGCGCGCGGTGCTGCGCCACCGCATCCTGCTCTCGCCCGAGGCCGAGCTCGAGGATCGCAGCGCCGATGCGGTGATCGAAGGCGTGCTCGAGGACGCGCCGGCGCCGCGCGCATGATCGTTCCCTCCCGGAGCGCGCTCGCGCTCGCCGCGGCGTGGTTCGCGCTCGGCATCGCCGCGTCGTTCGCGCCGCAGCTGCTGCGCGCGTGGCAGGCGGCCGGCGTGCTGAGCGCGGTCGTACTCGCGCTCGACGCCGCGCTCGTCCGCTTCGCGGCGGTGCCGCGCGCGCAGCGCAGCGTGCCGCAGGCGGTCTCGCGCGCGGAGTGGACGCTCGTGCGCATCTCGCTCGAGAACGAGAGCCGCTTCGCGCGCAGTCTGCACGTGCACGACCACCATCCTCCGCGCGCCGAGGTGCAGGGCGCCTCGCAGCGCGTGCGGCTGGCCCCGCGCGAGCGCGCGCTGCTCAGCTACCGGCTGCGGCCCGAGGTGCGCGGGCTGCACGAGTTCGGCGCGATCGATCTGCGCGTCGCCTCGCCGCTGCGGCTGTTCGAGCGCCGCGTGCGCGCCGGCGCGCCGGAGCGCATGCGCGCCTACCCGAACGTGCGCGCGATCGCGCGCTACCAGCTGCTCGCCGCCGACCTGCGCACCGCGCAGCTCGGCGTGAAGCGGCGCCCGCTGCGCGGTGAGGGGCTCGAGTTCCACCAGCTGCGCGAGTACCGCGCGGGCGACGTGTTACGGCAGATCGACTGGAAGGCGACCGCGCGGCTGCGCAAGACGATCTCGCGCGAGTATCAGGACGAGCGCGATCAGCGCGTCGTGTTCCTGCTCGACTGCAGCCAGCGCCTGCGCGCGATCGACGGCGCGCGTTCGCATTTCGACGCCGCGATCGACGCGGTGCTGCTCGCGAGCCACGTCGCGGTGCGCCAGGGAGACGCGGTCGGGCTGCTCACGTTCAGCGGCGAGCCGCGCTGGCTGCCGCCGCGCAAGGGCGCCGCGCAGGTGCACGCGCTGCTGAACGCGATGGTCGACCTCGAGACCAGCACGCGTGCCGCCGACTTTCTCGAGGCGGCGCGCTCGCTCGCGCTGCGGCTGAACCGCCGCGCGCTCGTGATCGTGGTCTCGAACATCCGCGACGAGGACGCCGCCGATCTCGCGCCCGCGCTCGAGCTGCTCTCGCGCAAGCACTTCGTGCTGCTCGCGAGCCTCGCCGAGACCGCGATGAGCGATGCGCTGCGCGGCGAGATCGCGTCGCTCGACTCCGCGCTGCGCGTCGCCGCGATCCGCGCCTATCGCGCCGAGCGTCACCGCGCGCTCGACGCGCTCCCGCGCCGCGGCGCGCTGCGCTTC
>DASTOI010000722.1:0-2038 GCA_035762585.1 Myxococcota bacterium | reverse complement strand
ACTCCGTCCTCGGCTGGGACTTCACCGACTACCAGGCGGCGATCGACAAGTTCCAGGACATCATCGACAACTACCCGTACAGCGAGTACGCGGTGCTCGCCGAGCTGCGCATCGCCGACGCGCACTTCGCGCAGGGTCGCTGGGAAGAGGCGCTGAACTACTACCGCGACTTCGCGCAGCTCCACCCGGACCACGAGAAGGTCCCGTACACGATGCTGCGCACGGCGCTCTGCCACGAGCGGCAATCGGAGAAGTCGGTGCGCGATCAGACGCAGACGCGCGAGGCCGTCGCGGCGCTGGACGGATTGATCCTGCGCTACCCGAACGCGCCCGAGACCGCCGAAGCCGAGGAGCTCTGGAAGAAGCTGCGCCGCAAGCTCGCGAAGCAGGCGCTCGAGGTCGGCGATTTCTACTTCCAGCGCGAGGAATACCAGAGCGCGGCGAACCGCTACCGCTCGGTGATCGACGAGTTCCCCGGCCTCGGCCTCGACGCCGATGCGCTCTACAAGCTCGGCCTCGCGTACTCGCGCATGAATCGCGAGGACGACGCGCAGGAGCTGTTCGAGGTGATCCTCGACAACTACCCGGCCAGCAACGTCGCCGACTCCGCGCGCGATCAGATTCCCGCGGCGCACTGACGACCGCGTGGCGCTTGGCCGCGCGCCGCTGGTGGAGTCTCGGGGCGTCGCGACGGAGCGCGGCACGCGAAGGAAAGTGCGCTGATGCGCGCGCCGATGCTGCCGGAAGCGCGCGCCGCGCTCACGCGCGGTCGCCAGCTGTTCGACGCGGGCGACGACGCGGGCGCGCTCGCGGTATTCGAACGTCTGCTCGCGGGCAATCCCGGCTACGCCGACGTCCACTACCTCGCGGGCCTCGTGCACGAGCGCGCCGGTCGCCTCGAGGAGGCCGCGGCCGCGTTCGAGCGCGGGCTCGAGATCAATCCCGCGTACGCGGAGTGCGCGGTCGCGCTCAGCAGCGTCTACGAGCGCAGCGGGCAGTTCGCGCGCGCTGAGACGATCGCGGAGCGCGCGAAGGCGCAGGGCGCGCCCAGCTTCGAGGCGCTCGACGGCACGACGCGCGGGAAGCTCGCGAACCTGCACGCGGCGCTCGGCGACGCGTACCGCGAGAGCGGCGATCTGCGCGCGGCGATCAGCGAGTACCGGAAAGCGCTCGACCGCGCGCCGGGGTTCCTCGACATCCGTTGCCGGCTCGGCTCCGCGCTGCGCGAGGTCGGCCTCGCCGCGCAATCGATCGCCGAGCTGCGCCGCGCGCTGCGCGCGAATCCCAGCTACGCCGACGCCGGCGTCCAGCTCGGCCTCACCTACTTCACGCTCGGCCGCACGGAAGAAGCGACCGCCGAGTGGAACGCCGTCCTCGCACGCGACGCGAGCCGCGAGGACGTGCGCATGTACCTGCGGATGACGCAGAAGAGGAACGGCGGCTGAGCGGCTCGTTCAGCGCGCAAGGAGGCGTCAGCTGCGTAGCGCGGCAGCGATCACGCGCGCGGCGTTGCGGCCGCACGCACCCATGACCCCGCCGCCTGGGTGCGTGCCTGCGCCGCACAGAAACAAGCCGGGCACCGGCGTCGCGTAGCGTGACCAGCCGGGAACCGGGCGCAGCGGCCCGAGGCGATCGAGCGTCATCGCGCCGTGGAAGATGTTGCCGCCGCTGAGGCCGAACACGCGCTCGAGATCGGGCGGCGCGAGCACGTCGCGGTGGATCACCCGCCCCGAGAAGCCGGGCGAGAGCTCGTCGATGCACGCGAGCACGCGATCCGCGAAGCGCTCGCGATGCTTCTCCCAGAACTCGGGCGGCGCGCTCGGCGGCGCGTGCTGCACGAACAGCGACGCGACGTAATGGCCGCGCGGCGCGAGCGTCGGATCGACCGCGCTCGGCAGCGTCAGCTCGATCATCGGGCGCTCGGGTAGCTCGCCGCGCTCGGCCGCGGCAAACGACCCGTCGAGCTCCGCCATCGTGCTCGCACCGAGGTGAATCGTTCCCTGGTGCCACGGGCCCGGCTCGCGCGCGTCGGGGCACG
>DASTOI010000721.1:0-10091 GCA_035762585.1 Myxococcota bacterium | reverse complement strand
GCTCGCAGCGCTCGCGCGACGCGGGCAGCTCCGCGGCGTGGTGCGCGGCGGCGCGGAAGAACGCGAGCGCCTGCGCGTTCGCGTGCTGCGCGAGCGCCTGCCGTCCGGCCGCCGCGGCGTAGCGCGCCGCGCGTGCGGCGTGCCCGAGCGGCGCCGCGAGCCCGAAGTGGCGCGCGAGCGCGGCGACGTTGGCGCCGCGCAGCGCATCGCCCCGGCGCTCGAGCGCGATGCCGGTGCGCTCGTGCAGCAGCGCTGCGCGCGCGGCGCCGATCTCGCCGTAGAACGCCTGCTGGAGCAGCGCGTGCGAGAAGCCGTAGCTGAGGCGCTCGCGATCGAGCTCGCGGATCAGGCCGCCCTGCGCGGCGCGCTCGAGCACGACGAAGGTGCCCTCGCTGTCCCCGAGCATGTCCGCGAGCAGCGGCGCCTCGAACGATTCGCCGATCACCGACGCCGCCTCGAGCACGCGGTGCGCGCTCGGGTCGAGCGCGCGCACCGTCTCGCGCAGCGCGGCGAGCACGGTCTGCGGCAGGCCCGCCTCGCCGTCGCCGAGCGCCGCGCCCCGTAACAATTCGGTGATGTAGAGCGGGTTGCCGCGCGTGATCACGTGGATCGTGCCGAGCAGCTCGCCGGACACGTCGCCGCGCACCCGGCGCACGAGCTCGCTGACCTCGTCGGCGGACAAGCCGGCGAGCTCGACGAGGCGCGCCGCGCCCGCGCCGAACGCCGCTTCGCCGGAGCGCACGAGCCTGGCAATGCGCTCGTCGCTCGGCCGGTGAGTCGTCACGACCAGCACCCGGCTCTCGGCGAGCTGGCCGAGCGTGCGCTCCAGCAGCTCGTAGGCGGCGCCGCTCGCCCAGTGCAGCGAATCGAGCAGCAGCACGAACGGCTCGCCCTCCGCGGCGCTGCGCAGCCACTCCGCGAACGCGTCGTGCAGCAGCCGGCGTTCGTGCTCCGGATCGGATTCGGTCGGCGGCGGGAGATCCGGCACGCGCTCGAGCAGCTCGGGCACGAGCCGCGCGAGCTCGCCGGAGCTCGGCCCGAGCCGCTCCGGCAGGTCGCTGACGCGCTGCACCCAGTACCGCAGCGCCTTCTCGAGCGGGTCGTATGGCGCCGCCGAAGCCTCGTGCGCGGCCGCGTACACGATCGCGCCGCCGAGCGCGTCGACCTCCTCGCACAGCTCGGCGAGCAGCCGCGTCTTCCCGATGCCCGCGGCGCCGCGCAGCGCGACGAGCTGCGGCTCGCCGCGCGCCGCGCGTTGATAGGCGTCGCGCAGCACCGAGAGCGCGCCGCCACGACCGGTCCACGGCAATTGCCCGCTCGTGCGCAGCGAGAACGGCGCGCCGAGATGGGGCGCGGCGCGGCGCGGCGGCTCCCACGCGATCGCGATGCGGCCCTCGCCGGCGTCGGCGTGGCGCAGCGCTTCGCGGCTGCCGACCAAGCCGAGCACCGCGCGCGGGGCGAGGATCTCGCCGCCGCGCGCCGCTTCACACGCGGCGTTCGCCGCATCGACCGGCGCGCCGCAGCAATCGCCCGCCTGCCACTCGATCTCGCCGCCGGCGAAGCCGACGCGGACGGAGAGCGGCGCTCCGCGCGGCAGCGTGCTCCCGCGCTGCGTTCCCTGCTGGACGCCGATCGCCGCGCGCGCGGCCGAGGAAACGCTCTCGAACGTCGCGAGGATGCCGTCGCCGAGCCACTGCTCGACGCGCCCGCTGTGGCGCGCGACGATCGCCCGTAACAAGCGCTCGTGATCGCGCCGCAGCGGCTCGGCGCCGTCGTCGCCGAGCGTCGTCCGCATCCGCGTCGAGCCGACCAGGTCGGTCACCAGCACGCCGCCGAGCCGGCGCGCGGTCGCGGGGGATCGGCGCCCGCTTCGGGGTTCACGTGCGCCCGCGCCGCCGCTCGTCATCGAATGCGCGGGATCGCTCTCGCGGCGAGCGCGGCCTGCATGCGCCCACGCGCGCCGGCGTGCAAGAAATCGAAGCCGACCAGCGCCGGCAGCTCGGCCTCGCTGCCCGCGAGCGCGAACGCCGCGAGCTTGCCGCCGGTGATCGCGCTCTCGAACGCGCCGATGTTCATCCCGGTGTAGATCCAGTCGCCCGCGAAGACCGCGTTCGTGAAGCCGGACGCCCATGCGTCGCAGCGCAGCGGTCCGGTGCCTGGGTTCGCCTGCACATACGCCTCGGTGGGGCGAGTGTTCGCCCGGTAGTACTGCGAGCGCAAGCGCGCCTCGCCGCGCGCCGCCTTGCTCGCAGCGCCCGGAACGTGCAGCAGCTCGAAGTCGAGCGACTGGGGATCTCGCGGCCCGATCGACGACTCCTTCAGGAAGCTCGCGAGCAGGCGCAGCGCGCCGCTGGTCGCGGCTTCGACGCGATAGAGATCGCGCTTGCGGCTGCGCTCGCCCGGCGGCAGCAGCTGCTGGAGCTGCGCGCACAGGTAGATCAGGCCCTTCGGCGCTTCGCCGTCGGGCCACGCCTCGTAGTCGATCAGATCGTCGAACACGACCAGCGCGTTCAGCGGCTGCGGATACGAGGAGCACGCGTAGCGCTCGCTCGGCCGGCCGGTCTGCGGCGGCACGCCGATCTGCGGATCCCAGCCGAGCTCCTTCGTGCTCTTCGTGAGCCACACCTGCGTGGCCTGCGTCGCGGTCGTTCCCAGCCGCGCGAGCGCGCTCCAGCGCTTGCGTATGCCGGAATCGGCCACGAGCGCGGTCACGGTCGGGGGCACCGCCCACACGACCTGGTCGAAATCGCGGCCCGCCTTCAGCGCCGCGTCGCGCTCGCCCGGCTGCGGCTCGAAGGCCTCGAGCTCCGCGTCGCGCAGCACGGCCGCGCGCTCGAGCTGCGCGTAGTCGGGCTTGTTAGGCCACGCCCAGAACGCCCCGGCCTTCCCGCGCCCGGGCCGTTCCACCCGCACGAGCGGCCGATAGGGCCGGCCGCCCTTCGTGCGCGCCTGGCGCTTGAAGCGGAGCTCGCGAATGCGCGGCGCCGCGCCGCCGGACGACTTCGCGCCGACCAGTTTGTGGAAGAACTCGAAGCGCACGCCGCGGCGCGCGAGCAGCAGGTAAAGCGGCAGGATCACGCTGTCGCCGGTGCCGGCCGCCATGAAATAGAAGTAGGCGCCGCGACCGACGACGCTGCGCAGCATCCAGCCGGCCCAGGAGGCCGCGGAGAGCCGCGGGCGCGCGCTGGTGTCGCCGTTCGGGTACGCGAACAGAATGTTCGCGACGGACGAGAGGATCGGTGACGCGAGCACGAGCTGAGAGAGGCCGTGCTGCGCGAGCCAGTCGCGATAGTCGTGCGCGTCGATCGCGTCGAGATCGGCGCCGGGCAACAGCAGGCTCTCGGCAACCAGGCCGCGGAAGAGCGTCCAGTAGAGGTCGAGCACTGACAGCGCGCGCAGCGCGGTCGCGCTGGGCGCGGCCAGCGCCGCATGCACGACGGTCTCGAACGCGGCGCGCTGCGCGTCGAGCTCGGCGCTCCACGCGCGCAGCCGCGCATCAAGCTGCGCGCTGGGCAGCTCGCCCGGCACTGCGGGCAGCTCGCTCCAGATCTTCCAGATCGCGCCGTGCAGCGCGTTCGCCGCGGCGACGACCGGAGGCGGCGCGTTCGGCGGCACGATGTCGTCGGGCGTCGCGGTCGGATTCGCCTCGTCCGACCGGCCGCGCCACGCGAGCTGGATCAGCACGCCGCGCACGACCGCCTTCCACGAGAGGTCGACCTTCCAGCTCGCGTCCCACGGATCGCCCGGCGTCGCCGGCAGGAAGTCGAGCACGTCGCGCCACATGCCCTGCCGCGCGGCGATCGCGTACGTCCGTGAGCTGCCGAGGAACGCGTGCTCGATCGCCTTCGTCGGCAGCAACGCGCGGTCGGCCGGATCGAGCTCCTCGTACGCCTCGCGCATCATCGCGAAGGTGTTGAAGTAGAAATTGCAGAAGCCGTGGATGCCGTGCTCCTCGATGCGTTGTGCGTTCGCGGCATCGCGGCCGGTCGCGCCCTTCCCGCCGGCGCGCCAGCCCATCTGGTAGACGGTGATCTCGTACTTCTCGCGCCAGCTCGGATCGCGCGTCAGGTGGAACGCGGTCGACAGCCCGGCGGGGCCGCCGCCGACGATCGCGATGCGGGGCTTGCGAGCGGCTGTTAGGCGCGCGCGCTTCGCTTTGCGCGTCGCAGGGGTGGGCATGCGTCCTCCCTGGCGGGATGTCGGCCATCGTCCCAGGGGGCGCGGATTCTTCGCTGTGAAATGGCCCACTCGCGGCGCTGCCGGCGCCACCGCGGCGTCCCGTCGCCCTCAGACGCCTGACCCCGGCCGCGACGAATCCGCGCTCCGTCGCCCGGCCTGCTCGCGCAGCACGCGGAGCAAGCGGACTGCAGCGAGCACCTCGCCGGCGTCGCAGCTCTCGGCGGCGCGGTTCAGCGCCTGCGCCCGCAGCTGCGCCGCGTCGTGATAAGCGCGCGCGCCGAGCGGCGTCGCTCGCAGCAGCGGCGCGCGCCGGTGGCGCGGGTTCTCGACGCGCTCGAGCCAGCCCTCGGCGAGCAGCGCGTCGACGAGCCGCAGCGTCGCCTGCCGCGTCGCGCCGCGCTCGCGCGCCAGCTCGCTCGCGGTCTGCTCGCGCTGCAGCACGGCATGCAGCAGCGCGAGCCGCGCGCTGCTGACGCGCCCGAACGCGACGCCCTCCTGTGCGATCCGCTCGAGCTCGTGCACGAGCTGGTGAAGCGCGGCGCCGCCCGGCGTGTATCGCGGCGCGCTTCGTGCGCGGCTCACCGGCATTGCTCCCATGGAAGATCCCCCGCGGCCCGCTGACGCTTGCACGGAGATCGCTGATTGTCATCGCATTGCCAATTCGTCCGTTCAACCTGGAGAACTCTGAAGCTCGTATCCGATGACTTTGAGGTGTTGAAACAACCACACAACGAAGATTCTTTCAAAACGCTGTGCGGTACGGCCGAAGCTGCGGCTATTGCTTGCGCCCGGAGGGAACCGCGCGATGGCTGAACCGATCCGCGACGTCGACCCGGCAGAGACTCAGGAATGGCTCGACGCGCTCGACTCCGTGCTCCGGACGGACGGCGCGCTTCGCGGCCACTTCCTGATCGAGCAGCTGATCGACAAGGCGCGCCGCTCTGGCGCCCACCTTCCGTACCGCGCGACCACCGCGTACCTGAACACGATCCATGTGAGCGAAGAGCCGCCGATGCCCGGCGAGCCCGGGCTCGAGCACCGCATCCGCTCGCTCGTGCGCTGGAACGCGCTCGCGATGGTGGTGCAGGCGAATCGCGAGAGCTCCGAGCTCGGCGGCCACATCGCGACCTTCGCGAGCTCGGCGACGCTCTACGACGTCGGCTTCAATCACTTCTGGAAGGGCCCGGAGCATCCCGAGGGCGCCGACCTGATTTACATCCAGGGCCACTCGTCGCCCGGCATCTACGCGCGCGCGTTCCTCGAGGGCCGGCTGACGGAGGAGCGGCTGCACGGCTTCCGCCAGGAGACCGGCGGGCACGGGCTCTCGTCGTATCCGCATCCGTGGCTGATGCCGAGCTTCTGGCAGTTCCCGACCGTCTCGATGGGGCTCGGCCCGATTCTCGCGATCTATCAGGCGCGCTTCATGAAGTACCTCGAGCACCGCGGGCTCGCGGAGATGAAGGGCCGCAAGGTCTGGGCGTTCATGGGCGACGGCGAGATGGACGAGCCCGAGTCATTAGGGGCGATCGGGCTCGCCGCGCGCGAATCGCTCGACAACCTCGTGTTCGTCGTGAACTGCAACCTGCAGCGCCTCGACGGCCCGGTGCGCGGCAACGGCAAGATCATCCAGGAGCTCGAGGGCACGTTCCGCGGCGCGGGCTGGAACGTGATCAAGGTGATCTGGGGCGACGCGTGGGATCCGCTCTTCGCGCGCGACAAGAAGGGCATCCTGCTGGAGCGCATGGAGCGCGCGGTCGACGGCGACTACCAGAACTACAAATCGCGCGGCGGCGCCTACACGCGCGAGCATTTCTTCGGCGCCCATCCCGAGCTGAAGGCGATGGTCGCCAACATGACGGACGACGACATCTGGCAGCTGAACCGCGGCGGCCACGATCCGAAGAAGATCCATGCGGCCTATCACGCCGCGGTGAACCACGCCGGCCAGCCGACGGTGATCCTCGCGAAGACCGTGAAGGGCTACGGCATGGGCGAAGCCGGCGAGGGCAAGAACTTCACGCACCAACAGAAGAAGCTCGGCGACGAGCAGCTGAAGAAGTTCCGCGATCGCTACCGCATCCCGATCCCGGACGACCGCATCGGCGACGCGCCGTTCTACAAGCCCGACGCGTCGAGCCCCGAAGTGCAGTACATGCACGAGCGGCGCAAGGCGCTCGGCGGCTACCTACCCGCGCGGAGCGCGAAAGCGCCGCGGCTCGAGGTGCCGCCGCTCTCGGCGTTCGAGACGCTGCTGCAGGGCAGCGGCGAGCGCGAGATGTCGACCACGATGGCGTTCGTGCGGATGCTGTCCGCGTTGTTACGGGACAAGAAGCTCGGCAAGTACGTGGTGCCGATCGTGCCCGACGAATCGCGCACGTTCGGCATGGAGGGGCTGTTCCGCCAGCTCGGCATCTACTCGTCGCAGGGCCAGCTCTACGAGCCGGTCGACTCCAACACGTTCGCCTACTACCGCGAGGAGAAGACCGGGCAGATGCTGCAGGAGGGCATCTGCGAGGCGGGCGGGCTCTCGTCCTGGATCGCCGCGGGAACTTGTTACGCGAATCACGGCCTGCCGATGCTGCCGTTCTACATCTTCTACTCGATGTTCGGCTTCCAGCGCGTCGGCGACCTGATCTGGGCCGCGGGCGACTCGCGCACGCGCGGCTTCCTGCTGGGCGGCACGTCGGGCCGCACGACCCTCTCCGGCGAGGGCCTGCAGCATCAAGATGGCCACAGCCACCTGATGGCTGCGGCCGTACCGAACTGCATCTCCTACGACCCGACCTTCGCCTACGAGTTGGTGACCATCATCCAGGACGGCATGCGCCGCATGCTCACCGAGCAGGAGGACGTCTTCTACTACGTGACCGTGATGAACGAGAACTATCCGCAGCCGCCGATGCCGGAGGGCGCGCGCGAGGGCATCCTGCGCGGCATGTACCTGCTGCGGCAGACCGAAGCCAGCGGCGAGCGCGTGCAGCTGCTCGGCAGCGGCACGATCCTGCGCGAGGCGATCGCGGCAGCCGATTTGTTACGGGACGACTTCGGCATCGCCGCCGACGTCTGGAGCGTGACGAGCTTCAGCGAGCTCGCGCGCGACGGCATCGCTGCGGAGCGCTGGAACCTCTTGCATCCGGGCGAGCCGCAGCGCGCGAGCTACGTCCTGCAACAGCTCGGCGGGCGGCGCGGGCCGGTGATCGCGGCGACCGATTACGTGCGCGCGGTCGGTGAGCAGATCCGGCCCTACGTGCCGGCGAGCTACCGCGTGCTCGGCACCGACGGCTTCGGGCGCAGCGACCGGCGCGAGCGGCTGCGCCGCTTCTTCGAGGTCGACCGCGGCTTCATCGCGGCGACCGCGCTGAAGGCGCTCTGCGACGACGGCATCGTGCCGCCGTCGACCGTGCGGCTCGCGCTCGACAAGTACGGCATCGATCCCGAGAAGCCGTTTCCGGTCGTCAGCTGATGCCGGGCAAGGTCGAATTTCGGCTGCCCGACATCGGCGACTTCGCCGACGTCGACGTCGTCGAGGTGCTCGCGAGCGCCGGCGAGCAGATCGCGAAGGACCAGGCGCTGATCGTGCTCGAGAGTGACAAGGCGACGATGGAGGTGCCGTCGCCGGCGGCCGGTGTGCTCGAGGAGCTGCGCGTGCGCGTCGGCGACAAGGTGAGCGCCGGCTCGCTGATCGCGGTGATTCGCACCGACGGCGGCGAGGCGGCGGCGCCCGAGCCCAACAAGTCGGCGCGGCCGGCCGCGAAGGCTCCGGCGCCGGCAGCGCCCACTCCGCCGCAGCGAACGGCTCCGCCCCAACGCGCGACTCCGGCGCCGCGCCCCGAGGAAGCCGAGGACGACGCGGTGCTGGTCGGCACGCCGAACGCGCTCGCGCCCGCGCGCGGCGCCGGCGAGGCCGACGCGATGCGGCCGGCGCGCGCGCACGCGAGCCCGTCGGTGCGCCAGCTCGCGCGCGAGCTCGGCGTCGATCTCGCGCTCGTTCCAGGCACGGGGCGCAAGGGCCGCGTGCAGCGCGAGGACGTGCAGGCGTTCGTGAAGGCGTCGCTCTCGGGACGCGGCGCCGGCGGCGTGCCGATCGCCGGCGTCGCGGTCGCGGCGCCGCTCGAGATCGACTTCTCGAAGTGGGGGCCGACCGAGACGACGCCGCTGAATCGCGTGCGACGCCTCAGCGCGGCGAATCTGCACCGCAGCTGGGTGACCGTCCCGCACGTCACGCAGCACGACAACGCCGACATCACCGAGCTCGACCGCTTCCGCAAATCACTGAAGGGCGAGGCCGAGAAGCGCGGCGTGAAGCTGACCTTCCTGCCGTTCGTCGTGAAGGCAGTGATCGCGGCGCTGAAGGAGTTCCCTCACTTCAACTCGTCGCTCGACCGCACCGGCGAGGCGCTGGTCGTGAAGCGCTACTTCCACGTCGGCGTCGCGGTCGACACCGAGAACGGCCTCGTCGTCCCGGTGATCAAGAACGCCGATCAGAAGGGGCTGTTCGACCTCGCGCGCGAGCTCGAGGATCTCTCGACGCGCGCGCGCAGCCGCAAGCTCACGCCCGGCGATCTGCAAGGCGGCACGTTCAGCATCTCGAGCCTCGGCGGCATCGGCGGCAGCTTCTTCACGCCGATCGTGAATCACCCCGAGGTCGCGATCCTCGGCGTCTCGAAGATGGAGTGGAAGCCCGTCTGGCAGACGCCGCAGAGCGGCGCGCGCAGTGAGCCGAAGGCCAGCGGAGTCGATCAACCGGATGGCGCGTTCGTGCCGCGCCTCTTGCTGCCGCTCTCGCTCAGCTACGACCACCGCGTGATCGACGGCGCCGACGCGGTGCGCTTCACCACCCGCCTCGCGCAGCTGCTCGCCGACCTGCGCTTGTTGTTGGTCTAGAACCGGCATGCCCCAACGAGTCGTGCGCGTACCGGAGATCGGCGACTTCCACGACGTCGACGTCGTCGAAGTGCTCGTCTCCGTCGGCGACCGCGTCGAGCGCGAGCAATCGCTGATCGTGATCGAGAGCGACAAGGCGAGCATGGAGGTGCCCTCGCCCGCCGCCGGGACGGTGGTCTCGCTCGCGGTGCGCGTGAACGGCAAGGTGAACGAGGGCGATCCGATCCTCACGCTGGACGTCACCGACGGCGCAGCGGAGCAGCCGGCGACGGCGAAGCGCGAAGCTGCCCCGGAGCGCGCGCCCGGCCGCGACGCTCCGGCGGCGCGCGAGCGCGCGCGCGAGGCGCCGCGCGCGCCGGCGCCCGAGCGGGCCGCAGCGCCCGCGCGTCCTGCGCCCGCGCGGCCCGCGGCGCCGCCCTCCGCCACGGCATCCGGGGACCGCGCCCAGCTGCTGGTGTTAGGGGGCGGACCGGGCGGCTACACCGCCGCGTTTCGCGCCGCGGATCTCGGCCTCTCCGTGACGCTCGTCGAGCGCGACGCGACGCTCGGCGGCGTCTGCACGAACGTGGGCTGCATTCCGTCGAAGGCGCTGCTGCACGTCGCCGAAGTGATCGAGGGCGCACGCGCGCTGCGCGAGCACGGCGTCGACTTCGGCGAGCCGCGGCTCGATCTCGAACGCGTGCGCGCCTACAAGGACGGCATCGTCGCGAAGCTCACCGGCGGGCTCGCCGCGCTGGCGAAGGCGCGCAAGGTGAATCTCGTGCGCGGCAGCGGGCGTTTCGTCGGCCCGAACGAGCTGCGCGTCGAGGGCGCGGACGGCGCGCAGACGCTCGCGTTCGAGCACGCGATCCTCGCGACCGGCTCGCGACCCGCGCTGCTGCCGGGCCTGCCCGACGACCCGCGCATCCTGGATTCGACCAGCGCGCTCGAGCTCTCGGGCCCGCCGCGCAGCCTGCTCGTCGTCGGCGGCGGAATCATCGGACTCGAGATGGCGTGCGTGTACCTCGCGCTCGGCGTGCAGGTGACGA
>DASTOI010000720.1:0-8717 GCA_035762585.1 Myxococcota bacterium | reverse complement strand
CGACCGCAAGTGCATCAGCAACATCCACGCGCGCGGCCTCCCGCCCGACGAGGCCGGCGCCGCGATCGTCGAGCTGTGCGAGAAGGTCCTGCGCGCCGGCAGCAGCGGGACGGGCATGACGCTGTGAGCGTCCGCAAACGGCGAGCATTCGGCGCTTCCGCGCAGATCCTCCGCGTCCAATGGAGATGGAGACGACCATGAATCAACGCGAGCGGTCCGAGGCCTTTCATTCCCTCCACGCCCGAGGCGAGCTTCTCAGGCTCCCGAACGCCTGGGACGCCGGCAGCGCGCGCCTGTTCGAGGCGTGCGGCGCGCGCGCGATCGCGACGACGAGCGCGGGGCTCGCGTGGTCGCTCGGCTACGCGGACGGAAATCACGTGCCGCCGCGCGTGCTCGAGGCGGCGACGCGCGAGATCGCGCGCGTCGTGCGCGTGCCGCTCAGCGTCGACGCGGAAGCCGGGCTCGCGAAGGACGCGGCGGGCACGCGCGAGACGACCGCGGCGCTGATCGGCGCCGGGGCGGTCGGCGTGAACCTCGAGGACGGCAGCGATCCGCCCGACGTGCTGCGCGCGAAGATCGAAGCGGCCAAGCAAGCAGGCGCGAGCGCGGGCGTTCCGTTGTTCGTGAACGCGCGGACCGACGTCTACCTCCGGCGCCTCGTGCCGAGCGAGCGCGCGCAGAGTGAAGCGATCACGCGCGGCCGCGCGTATCGGGACGCCGGCGCCGACGGCTTCTTCGTGCCCGGGCTCAGCAATCCCGAATCGATCCGCGCGATCGTCGCGGCGGTGGATCTTCCGCTGAACCTGATGCTCGTGCCGGGGCTGCCGAGCCCGAGCGCGCTCCAGGAATTAGGGGTACGGCGGCTGAGCGCCGGCTCGTCGATCGCGCAGAGCGCGTACTCGCTCGCGCGCCGCGAGGCGCTCGCGCTGCTCGGCAGCGAGAACGCCGCCGCGACGCCGGCGCTCACGTATCCGGAGCTGAACGCGCTGTTCGCTTGAGCGGGGCTCAGGGCTCCGCCTGAGCGGTCGTGCCGGCCGGCGAAAGAGCGGCGCGCGCCGGAAGCGCCGCTTCGTCGAGGTGTCTCTCGGGCTCGATCGCGAGCCACATCAGGCCCGCGAGCACGTAGAGCAGCGCGACGCTCGCGAGCGGGAGGTTCCAGCTGCCGAAGTGCTCGAGGCTTTGCCCGAACACGATCGGGCAGACGGTCCCGCCGAGATTGCCGAACATGTTCATCGCGCCGCTCACGACGCCTCCGTGGCGGCCGCCGATCGCGAGGCAGGTCGACCACGCGGACGCGATGCCGAGCGCGGCGAAGCCTGCCGCGGCTGTTAGGAACGCGGTCGCGAATGCGGCGCTCGGCGTCGCGATTGCGCCGAGGATCGCGAGCGCGGCGATCGGCAGGCCGACGATGCCGGGCGCGCGCAGCCCGAAGCGCAGCCCGCGGCTTCGCACGAGCGCGTCGGAGATCAGTCCGCCGAAGAAGCAGCCCGCGGCGATCGCGAGCCACGGCAGCGCGGTCAGCCAGCTCGACTGCGCGAGCGAGAAGCCGCGCGCGCGTTCGAGATATTGGGGCAGCCAGGTCATGAAGAAGTACCAGCCGTAGATCGCGCAGAAGTACATCGCGCAGATCACGATCAGGTTTCGACTGCGCACGAGGCGCGCCCACGGAACGCGCGCGTGCGGCTCATGAGCGGGCGGGCCGATCTCGGCGATCTCGGCGCCGTTCACGCCGCGATGCTCGCGCGGGTCGTCGCGCATCCACGCGTACCAGATCGCCGCCCACGCGGCGCCGAGCGCGCCGAACGCGACGAATGCTTCGCGCCACGAGAAGTGGCGCAGCATCGCGCCGACGATCGGCTGCGAGACCGCGGTGCCGAGCGCGGCGGCCGCGACCGTGAGCCCGAACGCGCGGCCGCGCTCGCGCTCGGGCAGCCAGCGCCGGAACGCGCTCGCGAGCGTCGGCAGCACGCCGGCCTCGCCCATCCCGAACAGGAAGCGGATCGCGACGAGCGAGTGGAAGCCGGCGGCCGCGGCGGTCGCGATCGTCCACGCCGACCACCAGAGCACGATGCGCGTCATCATGCGCCGCGCACCGAAGCGATCGGCGAGCCAGCCGCTCGGCACCTCGAAGATCGCGTACGCGAGCGTGAACGCGCTGAACGCGTAGCCGAGCTGCGCGTCGCTCAGCTCGAGATCGCGCTGGATCGACGAGCTCGACAGCGAGATCGCGACGCGGTCGATGTACGCGATCGCCATCGTCGCGAGCGCGAAGCCGAGCATCGTGTGGCGCGCACGCGTGGGCTGCATGGCGGCGCGCAGTCTTCCTCGCGGTCGGACGCGCCGCTAGGTCGTCAGCTCCGCGCTGCGCGGGCGAGAGATGCGCGGCGGTTCTTCGCGCTACTTCGTTGCCAGCGGGACGCCGTGCTCGCGGAGCAGCCCGTCCAGCATGTTCTTGGAGCGTGCGCTCACGAGCGGAAGCTCTTCTTCGTTCTCGCCGCTGAAGGCGGCGACGCGCCCACACTCGAAGCAGATCAGGATGACGACCCGCTTCGCAGCTCGTGTCGCCACGAGGGCGTGCCGGGGAATGAAGCAGGCGGCCACGCCGATGCCGTCGAACGACTGTGCGAGGTCGGCGCGCAATGCGCGAATGACGTCCGCGCCCGCACCGGGCGCAAGCGCCGCACGGCCGAGTGCGAGAGAACCGTAAAACGCGGCGGGTCCCTTCGCGGGCTCGGCCTCGAGCGACCAGAGCTCGATCGCGTCAGGCGCCTCGAGAACGCGCTCGATCTCTTCTGAGAAATGCACTTCGCGCGATTGCGCCGAGCCGAGTAGAAGCACGCAGGTCGCTGCCAAGGCCACGCGCCGGTTCATCGTGTCTCCTCACTCGAGAAATTGCGCGAACGCCGCGCGCAGCTCGTGCGGGCCGGCGTCCAGCGAATCGCCGTGTGCCATCACGATCCGTGAGAAGTCCCACGCGCACAGCGCGTCGATCCAGGCGCGGATCGCGGCGCGGTCGCGCAGCAGGATCAGCCGCGACGAGCGCGTCGGGCCGAAGCGCGACGGGAGGCCGAGCAGCCACAGGCCGAAGCGATCGCGCCGGCGCGCCGCCTGCGGCAGGTTGAACGCGGTGTCGACCAGGATCAGCGTGCGAGAGGGCGCGTGCAGGAAAGCGACCTCCGTAACACCTCGGCCACAGTCGAGGACGCTGTGCGGGAGCAGCTTCGCGAACGGCGTCGCCGCGTCGGGCAGTAGCTCGTCGCCCGCGGGCACCTCCGGCTTGCGCGCGCGAAGGCCCGGAGCGAGCCAGATCGCGGCATCGGGAAAGGCGCGCTGCCACGCGGTGAGCCCCAGGTAGTGGAATGAGCTCGGCGCGACGAGGAAGCGCGCGCCGCCGCGCGCGGCGACGAAGCTGCGCAACGCGTCGTCGAGCGGCACCGGCGACCACGCGAGCACGCCGCCGCCGGGCAGGTCGACGAGCAGCGAGCGCGTTCCGAGGCGCGGTCCCAGCGGAATCCCCAACAAGCGATCGACAGACCACAGCCCCGGCGCGATCTCGCGTGGCGGCGGCTCGTGCGCCGCGACCCAGCTCGGCGCGCCGCGCGCGATCAGCCGTTCCAGGAGCGAGCGCCGCGAGGCGGAGCCGAGATTCACTCCAGAATTCCCGCGATGCGCGCTCTCACGAGCGCCTCGATCGCGTCGACGCGGCGGATGTCCTCGCGCAGCTCGGCGGCGAACGCGCGGCGCTTCTCGATCAGGTCGCTCGCGTCGCCGTCGGCGAGGCCGCGGTGGCGCGCGAGCTTCAGCGCGGTCGCGAACAGCGCCTGCGAGACGGACTCCTGGCGCGCGACGCGGCCCTGCAGCACGTACTGCCGCCCGAGCGCGAGGCAGCCGCGCAGGAACGCGGCGTCGTCGAGCTTCGCGGTCGCAGGCGCGCGCTCGAGTGCGTCGGCGACGACGCGGTACGCCTCGAGAAACGGGCGCAGGATGCGGTGCGCGTGGAACGGCCGCAGCCGCGGGAGGATTCCGGTGATCGCGTCCGCGCCTTCGTCGAGCGCGCGCTCGAACTGCGGGACGTGCATCGCGAGCTCGGCGCGCAGCTCGGCGAGAAAGTGCTCGCGGTCGGGGAAGAAGAACTCGAACTTCAAGAGATCGCGCAGCGCGAGCGCCGCGTTCCAGAACTCGGCGCGGCGATCCTCGACGCCGGGCTCTGCCGCGCGCAGCAGCGCGAGCTCCGCGATCGCGCCGGTCACGAAGAAATGGATCACGGTGTTTCTGTAGTAAGCCGCCGCGAGGTGCTGGCCGGGCGCGATGCCGTACACGATCTCGGGCCCCTCCGCGTAGCGATGGAGGAGGCCGCTCGTGACGAGCTCTTCGAGCACGGGCGTCAGCGTCTCGGCCGAGTCGAGCGCGATCTCGTCGGTCATTGGCATCCGGCAGCGGTGGACGTACTCGACCAGATTGCGCAGCGAGGTGCGCAGCTCCTCCACGCTCAGCGCGCGGTCGCCTCGCCCTAAGAGAGATAGGCACACCAGCGAGATCGGCGTGATCGGCGTCGCGCGGTTGATGCGCACGCACACCTCGAACGCGAGCTTCTGCAGCGCGAGGCTCTGCTCGTTCGGGTCTGGCGCGGCGTCCGGATTCGGCGCGCCGAGCGTCTTGGCGAGCGAGACGTCATCGCCGAAGCGCACGTGGATGCGGCCGTAGCGCTTGCCCATGCGCCGCACGATGCGCACGAACCAGCGGAAGCCCTCGGCCTCCTTCTCGCCGCCGCGCTGCTCGGCCGCATAATCACTGACGTCCGAGATCTGGTCGTAAGCGATCGAGACCGGGATCAGGTGCACGTCCTCGCAGCGCCCACGCCGGTACGCGTCGACGACGTACGCGAGCAGGCCGAAGCGCGGCGGCAGCAGCTTTCCGCTGCGCGAGCGGCCGCCCTCGATGTACCACTCGAGCGGGAAGCGCTTCTCGACCAGGTAGTCGATGTAGTGCCGCAGCACGCACTTGTAGACCTCGTCGTCCTTGAACGTGCGGCGGATGAAGAACACGCCGGCGCGGCGCACGAGCGGCCCGACCGGGAAGAAGTTCATGTTGATGCCGCCAGCGGTGTGGTTCTGCGGCATGCCGTTCTCGTGCAATAACACCTGCAGCACGGCGTGATCGAGGTTCGACTTGTGTGTCGGCAGGAAGACGACGCTGTGGTGCTGCGAGAGATCGCGGATGCGCGCGAGCGCCGCCGGGTCGTAACGCAGCACCTGGTCGTAGCCGCGCGTCATCCCGTAGCGCCAGAACTGAACGATCAGGTCGATCACCGTCGGCCGGTGCGCGGCGGCGATCTCGCGCAGGTCGCGCTCCGCCTCGCGCAGCACGTCCTCGGCGCCGCGCCCGAGCCGCGCGGCGAGCAGCGCGATCTCTCCGCGGAATGCCGGCCGCGCGAGAATCTCCTCGCGCACGAAGCGCGGAATCTTGTACCGCGCGCCGCGCAGCCGTCGCTCCGCGCGCTCGAGCGCGAGGTGCGCCTGGCGCACGACGAACTCCGCGAAGCCGAGCGTCGCGCCGCTCTCGGCGGCGGTGTTCCGGCGCCAGCGCTCGCGCAGCTCCGACGCGCGGGCGGGATCGCCCGCGACGATCCGGCAGCGCCGCGGCGCGATGCGCAGCACCAGCCGCTCGCGCAGCTTGTCCGGATCACGCGGATCGCCGAGCCAGAGCACGTCCGAGAAGCGCGCGGCGCGCACGCCGGCGTGCGCGGGCGTCATCCACACGACGCGGAGCGGCGCGAACAGCGCGTCGTCGCCGGCCGCCAGCGCCGCCTCGAGGTCGAGGCCGAGCGAGCCGCGCTTGCGGCGCGAGGCCGGGATCGGCAGCGCGTCGACCGCGGCGCCGGCCGGCTTGTTTCGGGCGATCCAGCCGCGCAGGATGCGCTCTTCGAGCGCGCTCGCGGCGTCGAGCAGACAGACGACGCGGCGGTCCGCGACCGGCAAGCCCGGCTCGTCCTCGCGCGGCGCGTCCGCGGGGTTCACTCGGCCTTCCCCGCGTTGAACGCGACTGCGAGCTCGGCGAGCGCGCGCACGCCGGTCACGAGCGCGCGCTCGTCGACCAGGAAGCGCGGCGAGTGATTGGGCGCAGCGTCTGCGAGCGCGACCGCGGGATCGCGCGCGCCGAGCCACACGAACATCCCCGGCACGCGGTTCGCGAAGTACGAGAAATCCTCGGCGGTCGTGGTGGGGCGCGCGTCGTGCACTCTCTCGGCTCCGAACGTGCGCTCGAGCACGCCGCGCCCCCAGGCGGTGAGCGCCGGGTCGTTCGTCAGCACGCCGTAGCCGCGCACGATCTCGACTCGCGCGCTCGCCCCGCTCGCCTCGGCGGTCTTCGTCACCACGCGCTCGATCTTCGCGTGCAGCGCGCTCCGCGCGGCCTCGTCGAGCGTGCGGATCGTGCCGATCAGCTCGACGCGCTCGGGGATGATGTTGTTACGGACGCCGCCGTGGATCGCGCCGACCGTGACGATCGACGGCGAGGTCACGTCCATCTCGCGCGCGGGCAGCGCCTCGATCGCCAGCACGACGCGCGCCGCGACTGCGATCGGGTCGACGCCCGCCCACGGCATCGCGCCGTGCGTCTGGCGGCCCTGGATCCCGATCGTGAAGCGGTCCGACGCCGCCATCGCCGGGCCGGCCACGACGCTCAGCTCGCCCGCGACGTCGCCGGGGCCGACGTGCAGGCCGAACACGCCTTCGGGCTTTGGATCGTCGAATGCGCCGTCCGCGAGCATCGCCTCGGCGCCGCCCGTCTCGCCCGGCCCGCCGCCTTCCTCCGCCGGCTGGAACAGGAACACCACGGTTCCCGGCAGCTGCGCGCGCATGCCGGCGAGCACTTCGGCTGCCCCTAACAGCATCGCGACGTGGGCGTCGTGCCCGCACGCGTGCATCACGCCGACTTCCTGTCCGTTGTACGTGGATCGCGCCTTCGAAGCGAACGGCAGGCCGGTCTGCTCGACGACCGGCAGCGCGTCCATGTCCGCGCGCAGCGCGACCGTGCGGCCCGGCTGGTCGCCGCGCAGCACGCCGACGACGCCGGTCTGCCCGACGCCCTCGCGCACCGCGATGCCGAGCTCGCGCAGCCGCTTCGCGACGCGCGCCGCGGTGCGCTTCTCGAGGAACCCGAGCTCGGGGTGCTGGTGGATGTCGCGGCGCAGCGCGATCACGCGCGCTTCCGCCTGCGCCGCGCGCGCGGCGATCTCCTCGCTCGGGCCGCCGGCCGCGCTGGCAGCCGCGAGGAGCAGAACGAGAACCGCACAACGACGCCGCATCGACGATGCCTCACGTGGGTCCGGCCATTCTATATGGACGCGGGCAGCGTTCGGCCTCCGCCTTTCACCGCTCGCGCCTCGGCATGAGAGGCACGTGGACCATCTCTCACGGAATCGGCGCTCGCGCGCCGTATGCTCGCGCCCCGATGCCGTCCGATCTGCGATTCCCGCGCGAAGCCTGGCTGCTGCTCGCGGTGGGCGTCGCTTGGTTCGCGGCGAGCCGCGGCAGCGCGGTCGGCCTCTTGTTCGCGGCGCTCCCGGGAGCGCTGCTGATCGCGAGCGGCGCCGCGCTGCTGTTCGCGCTCGCCGAGCCGCGGCTGCGCGATCTCGGCGCCGTGGGCGCGCTGCTCGGCGTGCTGTTCGCGTTCCCGTCGCCGGCCTGGGGATGGAGCGCGAGCGCGCTGCTCTTCGGCGCGTCGGCGCTCGCGTTCATCGCGGTCGGCGCGTTCACCGCGCGCACGCAGGAGGCGGTGGACGGCATCGCCGCGCCGCCGCGCACGCCGCAGCTCCACGCCGAGATCGCGGTCGATCAGGCGATCCGCGGGCCGATGCTGCTCGTCTCGCCAATCTCGGACGCCGCCGAGTACACGCGACTTGCGAGCGAGCTCGCGGACGCGGCAGCGCTCTGGCGCGAGCGCGGCTGGCTTGCGCAGCCCGCGAGCTATCACGCGGCGCCGCCGCCGGCCGAGCGCGTCGCGACCACGCCGCGGCGAACGCTCGGCCTCGCATTCGAGGAGCTGCGCTTCGAGAGCGGCTACGCGCCGCACGAGGGTGAGCCGGGCCGTGAGCGCTGGCTCGCGTACGCGGCGAACCGGCTCGCCTGGGCGTGGCTGCTACGGCACGCCGACGCGACGCGGCCGTGGCTGATCTGCCTGCACGGCTACCAGATGGGCACGCCGGCGATCGATCTCGCGGTGTTCCGCGCGGAGACGTGGCGACGCCGCGGCTGGAACGTCGTGCTGCCGGTGCTGCCGCTGCACGGCCCGCGCCGGCTCGGCGTGGTGTCGGGCGCCGGGATGTTCGGCGCGGACTTCCTCGACAGCGCGCACGCGCTCGCGCAGGCGGTCTGGGATCTGCGGCGGCTGCTCGGCTGGATCCGCGCCGAAGGCGGTCGCGAGATCGCTTGTTACGGACTCTCGCTCGGCGGCTACTGCGCGGCGCTGCTCGCGAGCGTCGCGCCCGAGCTCGATCGCGTGATCGCCGGCATCCCCGCCACGGACTTCGTCCGGCTGGTGTGGCGCCACGCGCCGTTCGCAGCGCGCGAGGGGATGGAGCGCGCGGGCATCTCGCGCGCGGTCGCGTCCGAGGTGATGCGGCCGGTCTCGCCGCTCGCGCTCGCGCCGCTCGTCCCGCACGCGCGCCGCTTCGTGTTCGGCGCGCCCGACGATCAGTTCGTGCCGCCCGACCAAGT
>DASTOI010000719.1:0-4559 GCA_035762585.1 Myxococcota bacterium | reverse complement strand
ACGAACACGCGGCCGGGCTGGACCTCGCTGAGCGCGCGCGCGGGCTCGTCGGCTCCGTTGATCTTCCAGCTGCGCGTCGCGTAGTCGGTGTCGCGGAAGTAGGCGGTCTCGTCCTTGACGATCGGGAAGACGCCGAACAGGCGGCGCACGTAGCGAGGGTCGAGGAAGAAGAAGAGCTTGTTCTCGTCCGCGTTGGTTCCGAGCATGACCGGGACGGCGTGGGATCGGCCGGCGCGGATCGCGGAGAGCGTGTCCTCGGCCGGCAGCACGGAGCCGTCCGGGAACATCTGCGGCGCGTCGTACATGCCGAGGCCGCCGGTGTAGTACGCGCGCAGCAGGCTCTCGGCGGGCACGTCGCGCAGCGCGGTCGCATCGAGGCCCAGCTTCTTCACGATCTCACGCGAGCTCGTCGCCGAGCCCGGCTCGGGATCGGTCGTGAGATTCTCCGCCTCGGCGAGCGAGCTCGAGCGTGTGCCGCCGCTCTGCGCGATCGCGCGGTGGAAGAGGCCCGCCGCGCGCGGCGAGACGAGCAGCGCGAGCACGTTCCGCGCGCCGGCGGATTCGCCGAAGATCGTCACGAGGCCCGGATCGCCACCGAACGCGGCGATGTTTTCGCGCACCCACTCGAGCGCGCGGATCTGGTCGAGCGTGCCGTAATTACCGGACGCGTCGGCGAGGCAGGCGGCGTCGGCCGCGGCGGCTGAGCAGTCTGGCCGCAGCGCCGCGTGTCGGAACCAGCCGAGCGCCCCAAGGCGGTAGTTGGTCGTCACGACGACGACGTTCTGCTGTGTCGCGAGCGCGCTGCCGTCGTAGGCGCTCGCGGCGCCGATCGTGTTGCCGCCGCCGTGGATCCAGAACATGACGGGGAGGCGCGCGCCTTCGCCGGGAACCGCGTCGGGCGCCAGCGCGGGCGCGTAGACGTTGAGATAGAGGCAATCCTCGTCGCCTTGGATCGAGCCGCGCTCGCCGGGCACGCCGCCGACGCTGCTCGCGAACTGCGGACACGCGGAGCCGAACGAGAGCGCCTCGCGCACGCCGGGCCAGCGCTCGGCGGGCTGCGGCGCGCGCCAGCGCAGCGCGCCGGCCGGCGGCTGCGCGAACGGAAGGCCGAGCCACGCGTGGCCGCCGTGCAGGCCGGTTGCACCGATCACGTCGCCGGCCGGGAGCGCGCGGCGCGTCGCTTCGTCCGCGACCGGAGGGGGCGGCGCGGTGTCGCTTCCTCCTCCACAAGCTGCGAGCAGAAGCGAGAACACGAGAGACGAGCGGACGACGAGCGCAGCGCGCATCGGTTCACCTCGAGCTCGCGCCACGATATCGCGTGCGGGAATCGGCTCAGCCCTTGATTTCGAGCACCGCGGCGCCGCGGATGCGGTCGGCGGCGAGGTCGCGCAGCGCATCGAGCGCGCCGGCGAGCGGGTAGCGCATCACGTGCGTGCGGATCGGGATCTCCTCCGCGAGCCGCAGCAGCGCGCGGCCGTCGGCGCGCGTGTTCGCGGTGACGCTGCGCAGCGCGCGCTCCTGGAACAGGTGCGCCTGATAATCGAGCGGCGGGATCGCGGAGAGGTGAATGCCGGCGACCGCGAGCACGCCGCCGCGATCGAGCGCCGCGAGCGCGTCGGGAACGATCCCACCGGCCGGCGCGAACAGGATCGCCGCGTCGAGCGGCTCGGGCGGACGCTCGCCCGGCCCGCCGACCCAGGCCGCGCCCGACTCGCGCGCGAGCTGCTGATGGCGCTCGCCGCGGCTGACGACGAATACCTCGTTGCCGAAGTGCCGCGCGACTTGGATCGCGATGTGCGCGGAGCCGCCGAAGCCGTAGATCCCGAGCCGTGCGCCGCGCCGCGCGACGCCGCAGAGCGACCACGCGCGGTAGCCGATGATGCCGGCGCACAAGAGCGGCGCGAGCTCGGCCGCGTCGCCGCGCTCGGGTAGCGCGTAGACGAACTCCGCATCCGCGACGACGCGCTCGGCGTAGCCGCCGTCGACGTCCCAGCCGGTGAAGCGCGGTGCGAGGCACAGGTTCTCGGCGCCGCGCGCGCAGAAGCGGCAGGCGCCGCAGACGCAGTGAAGCCACGCCACGCCGACGCGGTCTCCTTGGCGCCACTTCTCGACGCCGCGCCCGAGCGCGGCGACGCGGCCGACGACTTCGTGGCCGGGGATCACGCGCGCGCGCCGCGGTGCGAGGTCGCCCTCCGCGACGTGCAGATCGGTGCGACAGACGCCGCATGCCTCGACCGCGACGACGACTTCGCCCGGCGCCGGCTCGGGCGCCGCGCGCTCCGCGAGCGCGAGCGGAGCGCCCGAGATCGCGCCCGGCGTGCGGACCTCCCAGCACTGCATGCCGCGACGATACGCGCGCCGCGCGCCGCCGAGCGCGCGCGACACGACTGCGGCGCGGGAAATCGCGGGCGGCAAGCGCGCAAAAAGCGCCGCGCGCAGCGAGCCATCGGCGAGCGGAGTCGACTAGCGTGCGACGCCCTTCGCTTCACCGCTCCCATCTTCGTGAGGTTTCTTGCAGTGACTCGCTTCGCTTCGTCGCCCACGCGCACGCTCAGCCTGGCCGTCGGTATCGCACTGAGCGTCTCCGCCTGCCGGCCCAACGGCGTCGAGCTCGATCTGACCGGCCCCACCGCCGACTGGCCGCAGTACGCCGGCAGTGCGCACGGCCTCTCGTACTCGCCGCTCACGCAGATCAGCTCGGCGAACGTGAAGCGGCTCGAGCTCGCGTGGGAGCACCGCTCCGGCGACTTCAGCTCGGGCAGCGAGACGCAGAGCCGCACCTCGTTCGGTGCGCGGCCGATCGTGCCGAACGACACGCTCTACTACTGCACGCCGTATAACAACGTGATCGCGCTCGACCCGGAGACCGGCGCGGAGCGCTGGCGCTTCGACGCGCAGCTGAAGAACCGCAAGCTCGAGGGCCCGTATCCGCTCGTCTGCCGCGGCGTCTCGTACTGGCGCGAGCCGTCTTTGACCGGCGCCGCGTGCGAGGAGCGCATTCTCACCGGCACGATCGATTCCGAGCTGATCGCGCTCGACGCGCGCAGCGGAACGCCGTGCGCGGGCTTCGGGAACGACGGGCGCGTCGACCTGCGCGAGGGCGTCGGCGATGCGCCTGCGTGGGAGACCTACACGACCTCGCCGCCGCTCGTGATCGGCGACAGCGTCGTCGTGGGCGCGCTCGTCTCGGACAACCTGCGCGTCGACGCGCCGAGCGGCGTGATCCGCGCGTTCGACGCGCGCACGGGTGCGCTGCGCTGGGCGTGGGATCCCGTGCCGCCCGGCTTCGCGCAGCGCGAGCGCAAGCCCGGCGAGCCGCTCTACACCGCGGGCACGCCGAATGCGTGGTCGATCTTGTCGGGCGATCCCGAGCGCGGCCTCGTGTTCGTGCCGACCGGCAACCCGTCGCCGGACCTGTTCAACGCGATCCGCCAAGGGCTCGATTATTACGGGAGCTCGGTGGTCGCGCTGAAGGCGGACACCGGGGAGGTCGCCTGGCACTTCCAGACCGTGCACAAGGACGTCTGGGATTACGACGTGCCCGCGCAGCCCGCGCTGTTCCAGAGCGAAGGCGTCGGCGGCGGCCGGCCCGGCGTCGCGGCGCTGACGAAGCACGGCTTCATGTTCCTGCTCGATCGCGAGAGCGGCGCGCCGCTCTATCCCGTGGAGGAGCGCCCCGCGCCGCATGGCGGCGTCGCCGACGAGCTGCTCTCGCCGACGCAGCCTTGGCCGACGCATCCAGGCCCGCTCGCGCCGACCTCTCTAACACCCGACGAAGCGTTCGGCTTCACGCCGATCGATCGCGCCGATTGCCGCGACAAGATTGCCGCGCTGCACAACGAGGGGCTGTTCACGCCGCCGAGCCGTGAGCCGTCGATCGTCTACCCGGGCACCGCGGGCGGACCGAACTGGGGCGGCGCCGCGATCGACGAGAAGAACGGCGTCGCGTACGTGAACATCATGCGCGCGGCGATGGTCGCGCAGCTCGTCCCGCGCGAAGAGTTCGAGCGGCTCGACTGGAAGAGCGTCGTCTACCCGACCGAGCTGTATCCGATGAAGGGGGCGCCGTACGGCGTGAAGCGCGGGCCGCTGCTGTCGAGCTTCGGCGCGCCGTGCATTCCGCCGCCGTGGGGCACGCTCGTCGCGGTCGATCTGCGCACCGGTCAGAAGAGATGGGAGGTCACGCTCGGCACGACGCGCGACCAGGCGCCGTTTCCGCTCTGGTTCGATCTCGGCGCGCCGAACCTCGGCGGCACGCTCGCGACCGCGGGCGGCGTCGTCTTCATCGGCGCCACCACCGACAAGTTCGTGCGTGCGTTCGACGCGAAGACCGGCAAGCCGCTCTGGCGCCATCGCACGCCCTACACGGCGAACGCGACGCCGATGACGTACCGGCTCGGGAAGAGCGGGAAGCAGTTCGTCGTGATCGCGGCCGGCGGGCACGGCTGGAGCGAGGCCGGCGACGCGCTGCTCGCGTTCGCGCTGCCGAGTGATTGAGAGCCCATCTCAAAAATCCTCCCGTCGCCGGGCACGCGTCTTCGCCAGTCTGGCTGCGTCGC
>DASTOI010000718.1:0-4074 GCA_035762585.1 Myxococcota bacterium | reverse complement strand
TGCTCCGCGCGGGCCGCGCGCGCGAGCCCGCCTCCGTCGTCGCGCAGCTCGCTCCGGCGGAGCTCGCGCGCGCGCGCGGCGATCGCGTCGAGGCGGAGGCGCAGCTACGCGATGCGCAATCGCGCGCGCCCGCGCTCGGCTCGCTCGACATCGCGCTCGCGCAGCTCGCGCTCGAAGCCGGCGACGCCAGCGAGGCGCGCGCGCAGCTCGGCCGTGTGCTCGCCCGCGCGCACGAAGACATGCGCGGCACGAGCGCTGCGCAGCTCGAGGCGCTGCTGAAGCGCGCGCGCGTCGACGGCGGCGGGCCGATCGCGACGCGCCATCTCACCGCACACCTCGAGGTGAATGCGCCGCCGGCGGTGCGCGGCGTCGACGCGATCGATGTCTCCGGGCGCGGCGGCCGCTGGGAGGCCGCGTTCCACGACGTCGTGATCGCGCTCGACGAATCCGAGAGCACGCTGATCGCGACCGGCCGCGACATCGACGGCAACGGCCGCGTCGGCCGCAACCGCACCTGGGACCGCCACGTCTCGACGATCGAAGGGCTGGTGCAGTTCCGCGCGTCCGCCGATCCGGGCGACGCCGTCGTCTCCGCCGAGGTCGCCGCCGCGCGGCGCCTGATCGCGCAGCTCGACCCGGAGACGATGCGCGTCGGTCTCGTCTCGTTCGCCGGAACCGCGTGGGTCGACGCCGCGCTCGATCATCCGGCCGCGACGACGCGGCAGCTCGAGGTGTACAGCGCCGGCTATCACGACAACGGCACGAGCATCGCGGCCGCGCTGCGGACGGCGTTTGCGGCGCTGAACGCGCGGCGCGATCCGGAGCGCGCGCGTCACCGCTCGATCCTGCTGCTCTCGGATGGGCAGCCGACGTTTCCGACGCGCGAGAAGGGCATCAAGGAGGCGCTCGCGGCCGCGGACGATCTGGCGCGCTACGGCGTGCCGGTGCACGCGTTCGCGCTCGGGCCGCAGGCGCTCGCGCAGCTCGCGCTCTATCGCGAGATCGCGGCGCGCACCGGTGGACGCTTCGTGCCGGTCGAGCATCCCGCAGAGGTGGTCTCGCTCCTGCGCAACGTGCGGCTCACGGGCCTCGATCGCGTCGAGATCCGCAACCTGACCACGCAGCAGTCGGCGCGCGGCTTCCGCATGCTGCCGGACGGCTCGTTCCGCGCCTCGGTGCCTGTCGCGCCCGGCGCGAACCGGATCGAGGTCGTCGCGCACGTCGAGGGACGCGAGCCGCTCAGCGTGCGCCGTCAGGTCAGGGTCTACGCGGGCGCCGAGACGCTCGACGCGCTCGCCCCCGACGCGCCGCGCGAAGAGACGCCCGCCGAGCGCGAGCTGCGCGAGCGCCGCACGCTCGAAATCGACTGGATCGACGACGAGGCCGGCGCCGAGGAAGCGGCGGAGCCGACGCCGGAGTGAGTTTTCATCGGGGACGTACTTTCACGAGAGATGAAAGTACGTCCCCGCCGCAAACTCTGAACTAACGTCGGCGGCTCTGCGCGGAGCCCCGATGAAGTTCGACAATCGCATCACGCGCCTGCTCGGCGTGGAATTCCCGATCGTGCAGGCGCCGATGGGCTACATCGCGCGCGCGCAGCTCGCCTCGGCGGTCTCGAATGCGGGTGGGCTCGGGATCATCGAGACGTCGTCGGGGCAGCTCGACGAGATCCGCGCCGAGATCGTGAAGATGCGCGCGCTCACCGCGAAGCCGTTCGGCGTGAACATCGCGCAGGCGTTCGTGCGCGATCCCGGCATCGTCGAGTTCGTCGTCGCGCAGGGCGTGAAGTTCGTGACGACCTCCGCCGGCGATCCCACGAAGTACACGAAGGCGCTGAAGTCGGCGGGGCTCACGGTCTTTCACGTGGTGCCGAGCCTGCGAGCGGCGCAGAAGGCCGTCGACGCCGGGGTCGACGGGCTCGTCGTCGAGGGCGGCGAAGGCGGCGGCTTCAAGAGCCATCAGGAAGTCGCGACGATGGTGCTGCTGCCGCTGATTCGCTCGAAGCTCGAGGTGCCGATCATCGCGGCGGGCGGCATCTGCGACGGCGCGACGATGGCGGCCGCGTTCGCGCTCGGGGCGGAAGGCGTGCAGATGGGCACGCGCATGGTGTCGTCGCTCGAGTCGCCGATTCACGAGGGCTGGAAGCGAGCGATCGTCGCCGCGCCCGAGACGGGCACCGTGATGCTGAAGCCGCCCGGGCGGCCCGCGCTGCGCGCGCTGCGGACCGAGCGCACCGAGCGGCTCGAGAAGGATCCGGCGCGCGCGATGGAAGAGATGGGCGCGGGCGTCGCCGAGGTCTACTTCAAGGGCAACATCGCCGCGGGCGTCGCGTTATCAGGGCAAGTCGCGGGCCGCATCGAAGCGGTGCGCCCGGTCGCGGAGATCCTGCGCGATACGGTTGGCGAGTTCTTTGCGACCGTCGAAGCGCTCGGCAAGCAGTACGTCCGCGTCGCCTAATCACTCGAAGGAGAGCGCCGTGTACCGAGAAATCCAGTACGACGTCGAAGGCAGCTCCGCCGTCATCCAGCTGAACCGACCGGACCGCCTGAACGCGCTCACGCACCGCATGCTGTCGGAGCTGCGCCACGCGATCGCGGCGGCCGAGGAGGACGCGCGCGTGGTCGGCATCGTGCTGACCGGCGCCGGGCGCGGCTTCTCCGCCGGCATGGATGCGCAGGCGCTCGCCGCCGGCGCGCGCGGCGAAGGGAATCTGCGCGCGAGCGACAACGAATTCGGCATCGAGCCGGGCGACCCGAAGATCGGGACGGAATTCTCGGTGACCTACGCCTACCTGCTGAGGGTGCAGAAGCCGGTGATCGCCGCGATCAACGGCCCCTGCGCCGGGCTCGGCCTCGCGATCGCCGCGCTCTGCGATCTGCGCTTCGCGTCCGAGAGCGCGGTGTTCCGCACCGCGTTCGCGCAGCGCGGCTTGATTGCCGAGCACGGCAGCTCGTGGATCCTGCCGCGCCTGCTCGGTCCGTCGCGCGCGCTCGACCTGCTCTGGCACCCGCGCAAGGTCGACGCGAAGGAGGCGCTCGCGCTCGGCCTCGTGAACCGCGTCGTGCCCGACGCCGAGCTGCTGCGCGAGGCGAAGGCCTACATCGACGAGATCGCGACCTGGTCGTCGCCCGCGTCGATCAAGGAGATGAAGCAGCAGGTCTACCGCGCGCTGATGCAGCCGCTCGACGTCGCGATGAACGAGGCGAACGCGCGCATGGCCGCGAGCTTCCAGCGCAAGGACTTCGCCGAGGGCGTCGGCAGCTTCCTGGAGAACCGGAAGCCGGCGTTCCCGCGGATTGGGAAGAGTTAGGAAGGAGATCGCGCCGCGGCGGGAATGCGCACCCGCCGCGACGTGAGATGTGAGAAGTTGTTGGGGCCGCTCCGAGGGACCCCATGCTGCCGCAGCCGATGCCCGCCGTTCACCGCAACCTCCTCGCCATCGTCGGCGCGCTCGCCGCGGCGGTCGTGGCCGCGGCGCCTGCGCTCGCAGATTCCGAGCCGCTCTCCGTGCTCGAGCTGTTCGCGAACCCGACGTTCGCGAGCCCCGCGCTCTCGGACGACGGTCAGACGCTCGCCGTGATCCATTCGAAGGGCGACGTGCAGTTCATTCTCACACGCCCGATCGCGGGCGGTGAGATGAAGCCGGTGACTCGCCTCGATGACCCTCAGGCGCGGCTGAACTGGCTGCGGTGGGCGAACCCGCAACGGTTGTTGATGAGCGCCCTTTGGAGGAATCCGGACGCGATCGGGATGCGCAGCCGCGTCACTCGGCTGTTCGGAATCGACGCAAACGGGAAGAACTTCGACTGGCTCGGGCGTCGCTGGCCGGTGTACGGGCAGCTCGCGCTACAGCCGTTCCGGCAGGACGACATCGTCCATTGGACGCCCGACGATCCGGAGACCGTGCGGATCCAAGTGCAGCCGCCGTATCGCGGCAACTGGCCGCGCGTGATGAGAATGAACGTGAACACCGGCAAGCTGCATGGCGCGTTCTCCGCCAAGCAGAACGTCCGCGAGTGGATCGCGGACAACGAGGGTCAAGTTCGCGCCGGCGTCGCGTACACCACTGACAAC
>DASTOI010000717.1:0-6560 GCA_035762585.1 Myxococcota bacterium | reverse complement strand
ACCGAGTCGCGAGCGTGAAGGTGAGCGTGCCCTCGAGGCGGCCGATGCGGCGACGCAGCGCGTCGGTGTGCGGTTCGCTCGCGCCGCCGAGGCTCGCCTGCGCGTCGTCGATCCATGCCCCTAACATCTGTTCCTGCGCCGTTGCAAGATGCTCGGGGCGCGGCGCAGTCAAGAGATCGTTCAGGCGCTCGCTCAGGTGCTCGCGCTGCTCGAGCCGCAGGCGCATACGCGCGTCCAGTCGCCGGAATTCTTCGTCGACCTCGGGCAGCAGCGGCTCGTAGTGCTGTCGCCGCCGCTGGATCGCATCCTCGAAGGCATCGAGGCTGCCGAGCCAGCGCACCAGCCGTTTCCGCATGTCCTCGAGATCGAGATAGTTCTGGAGGGCGGTCTGAAAGTCGTGCGACGCCATCAGCGTGACGAGGTAGAAAGTCTCCGGAGCGTCGGGCAGGCTTCGCAGGCGGATCACCCAGTCCGCGTCTTGGCGGATCTCCTCTCGCACGAGGTCTTTCAAGAACGCGCCATCGCGCACGCTGGCGATCGACGCGTCGACGCGCTCGAGCTGCGTGCCGAATGTCTCGGCTGCGCTGCGGTACAGCAGCGCTGCGCGCCCGTGGACGTTCAAGCGGCTGTACGCGTACGGAAGCGCCAAGACGGCTTCCTGAACCGCCGCGTCCGTCGCGTCGCGCTGCGCGAGGATGCTCCACGGCACCAGCGCGCGCTCGAAGTTCAGCGCCGAAGCATCGGCCCAGCCCGCGCGTAGCAGCGCCTGATTCGAGAATGGGCCCTCGAGGCGGACGCGATCCAGCGTCCGCTGCGCGGCGCCGAACTGCGACGACTCGAATAGCAATGTGCCCAGGACGAGGTTCGACTTGTCTCGGATGGCTCTCGCCGGCTCGTCGCGCGCTTCTCGCTGCCCGGCGCGGTCGAGCTGCGCGATCGCTTCTTCGGGGCGCTCGTTCTCGAGTAGCGCGACGCCGAGGTTGTAGTCGGAGAAGGGTCCCAGCAATTCCGAGCCGCGCAGCGGCTCGAGCAGCGCGGCGGCCTCTGCCGGCCTGCCGAGCGCGAGCTTCACGTTCGCGCGCAGGAACTCGACGTCGTCGTGGATCTCCGCGGGCACTTCGCCCTGAATCCGCGCGAGCGCCTCGAGCGCGTCCGCAGGTTGCCCCTTTTGGAAGTGGATCCGCGCCAGGCGAAAGGCCGCCTCGTTGCGAACGGGCGCTGCGACGTCCGCTTCGAGCACGGCCCTGATCGCTCGGCCCGCTCGGTGATGCATCCGGTAGCGCAGCTCGAAGTCACCCACGTCGAACTCGGCGGTGTGGATGAAGGGCGCGAGTGAGTCGAGCTTCGGCTCGTCTACACGGAAGTGCTGCGCCACCTCGCTGTCGAGGCGCTCGAGCGCTTCGAAGTAATTGTCTTGGTAGGCGTAGTAGAGGGCTTCGCCGAAGTGCAGATCGCGAGGCTCCCCCGCAATCGCCACGCCGGCGTGCAGGAGAGCCGCGGCCACCAGCGCGGCGCGCTTTGGCTCTGCCGTGCGCACGGGCTAGCTGTCTCCGAGCCGAATGCCCGGAACGCCGGCGCCTTCGCCCGATAGCGTGATCTCGAGGAGCTTGGGTGGGACGTCTTTGTTGAACCCGAAGCTCTGGCTCTCGGTGAAATCCTCTCCGTTCGGCGACTTTCCGGCGATCGACACGTCGATGCGGTGATCGCCTGCCGCGACGTTGCCGGTGTAGATGCGCTGCACGCCGCCCTTCTGGAGCGCCTCCAGCTCCTTGAAGCTGTAGACGTGCCGCGCGACTGGCTCGCCGTCGATCTGGATCTGCAGCGAATCCAGCCGGAACACGTCGCCGGCAGCGAGCGAAACGAACACGGCGACCTGCGTATTGGATGGATAGAGCAGGCGCTCCTCGAGCTGGTCGAGCTCCGTCGCAATCGCCAAGACGTCGGATTTCACTTCCTGCACCTGCTCGTCGAGGCTGCGCAGCTCGAGCTGCGCGTCGTCTCCGCCGAGCGCAGGCAGTGCGAAGAGCAGACACAGAGTGGCGATTGCGAGCGCGTTTCGCGCACCGCGCTGCGTGACGACAGTCGCTTCCACGGACATGTCCCCCGGAAGTCCTCCAAGACTGTTCGGTCGCGGATCGGCGGCGCGCGTGACCCGGCGCACCGCAAGCTCATTGCGATCTCACCCGGAGGCGTGATTCCACTCACGGCGCAGCGAGCGCAGCGCGGAAGCAACTTCCGAGCGTGGACGCTCGATCCTCGAGGCGTGGGCTCGAATCCCACCAAAACCGTGCCGCCCCAGGCATCGATGGCGAGGTAGGCTTGCGCGGAGCGGAGGCCGAATCCTGAGTCGGGCATCTGCTTCGATGGGTCAGCATGGCCTACTCACGTGCCGGCGCAGGATCAACGCGTCCGTCTCGATTCGCGGCAGTGTCACCCGGTTCTGCAGATGATCCCCGCCATCGTCTTCTCCGGCGTCGCGCTCGCCTACGGGCCCGTTCCCGTGATCGAGGATCTGTCGCTCGCGCTCGCTGCAGGGCAAACCCACTGTCTGATAGGTCCGAGCGGGTCGGGGAAATCGACGATCCTGCGATCCATCACCGGCCTCAGCGCACCGATTCGAGGCGAGGTGAAGGTGTTGGGGCGCCGTGTCGAGCATGCCGACGCCGCCTCGCAACGCGAAGCGAACCGCGGGGCCGGGCTCGTGCTCCAGAACGGAGGGCTCTTCCCGCATCTCTCGGTGCGCGACAACGTCGTGCTGCCCGCGGTGCTGGCGGGATGGTCTCGGGAGCGGATCGAGCAGCGATTGATGGAGCTCGAGGCGCTGGTCGGCCTCGCGTCCGAGCTGCGAGCGCGATATCCACGCGCGCTCAGCGGCGGGCAGCGCCAGCGCGTCGCGCTGGCGCGCGCGCTGTTCCTCGATCCCCCGCTGCTCCTGCTCGACGAGCCGCTCTCGAGCCTCGATCCGCAGAGCCGCACCGAGCTGCAGGAAGAGATGAAGAGATTGTTCGGGTCGCTCGCCCGAACGGTCGTGCTCGTGACTCACGACGTGCCCGAGGCGCTCTTCCTCGCCGACACGATCACGCTGCTCGATCGCGGCCGCGTCGCGCAGCACGGCCCCGCGGAGACGATCGCTCGCCATCCTGCGTCCGATTGGGCGCGAACCTTCGTCCGCTCGGCCGCGCCGCGCTGGCGGCACATGCTGGGCCTCGTCGACGGCGAGAGCCCGTGATGACCAGGCGCACGCTTCTCGCACTGGTCATCGCACTCGCCGCGATCACGGCCGCGCTCGCATGTCGACGGGAGCCCGAAGCACCCGTGATCCGCGTCGCTTCGCTGCGCGACGTCGAGGGCCAAGTGTTGGGCGAGATGTTCGCCCAGCTCGTCGAGTCCACCGGAGAAGCGCGCGTCGAGCGCAGGCTCGGGCTGGGCGGGCCCGGCGTGGTCTTCGCGGCGTTCGAAGCGGGCGAAGTGGACCTCGTGCCTCAGTACTCCGGCTCGCTCGCGGAAGAGCTGCTCCGCGAACCCCGCCTCACCGACTTCGCGACCATCCGCCGGAAGGTCGAAGCCCTCGGCTACGAGGTGCTCGGCCCGCTCGGCTTCAATAACACCTACGGGATCGGAGTGAAGCGGGAGGTGGCCGAGCGCTTCGGCCTCCGCCGGATTTCCGATCTCCGCGGGCGAGCTTGGCGAGGCGCCGTGACTCCGGAGTTCCGCGAGGCCGTGACCGGGCTCGGCGCGATGGTGAGCGCATATCGCCTCGCGCTCGGTGACGTTCGCACGATGGAGCACGCGCTCTCCTACGTGGCGCTCGCGCGCGGCGAGGTCGACTTCGTCGACGTCTACACCACCGACGCCACGATCCGCGCGCAAGACCTCGTGGTGCTGGACGACGACCTCGGCGCATTCGTGCGCTACGAGGGACTGGTGCTCGCCCGGACCGGCTTCGCTCGCGAGTACCCGCGCTCGTGGGCCGCACTGGGGCAGCTGGTCGGACGCCTCTCGGACGCGACGATGACTAGCCTCAACGGCGAGTTCGAGATCGCCCGCCGCAGCCCTTCCCTGATCGCCGCGGACTTCTTGACCTCCCTCGGGATCGCTCGGCCGGCAGCGCGCAGCGAAGTAGCGGGAGACGAGACGCCGTGGGTCCGCCTCACGCTGGAGCATCTCGGCCTGGTCGCGGTGTCGCTCGCGATGGCGCTGGCCGTCGGCCTGCCGCTCGGCTGGTGGGCGAGCCAGCGGCCCGCCGTGGCCAGGTCCGTGTTGTCACTCGTCGGAGTGATTCAGACGATCCCAGGCATCGCGCTGCTGTGCTTCTTCATCCCCGTGTTCGGAGTGGGATGGGAGCCCGCGGTCTACGCGCTCGCGGCGTACGCATTGCTTCCGATCGTCCAGGGCGTCGTCACCGGACTCACGCAGATCGACGCGAGCCTCCGCGACGTGGCCGCCGTACTCGGAATGACGGACCGCCAACGGCGCCGCCGCCTCGAGCTCCCGCTGGCGGCCCCCGCCCTAATCGCCGGCGTCCGAGTCGCCGCCGTAATCAACGTCGGCACCGCTGCCCTGGCGGCTCTCGTGGGCGCGGGGGGATACGGCACCCTGATTGTTACTGGGCTCGCGATCAACGACTGGCGCGTCGTGATGCTGGGCGCGTTGCCTTCGGCGGGGATGGCGATGCTGATCCACGCGCTGTTCGCAGCGCTCGAGTCGCGAGCGTCGCGTTGGCAATAGGCGAACGGCCCGCTGCGGATCATCGTGCAAGAGAACGGGTCACCGCGAGCATCCGAGGCTCGCCACAACTACTACTGCGAGTGATGCGGTTCGCTTCTAGGTAGGGGGCACTCGCTCGTCGGCTGTAAAGAGATGGGCAAAGCCGGTCGTGACCCGTTTCTGCGGAGATTTGCAACATGGCGAAGATCGTCTTTGGAATGAACCAGTCGCTGGACGGCTACGTCGATCACATGGCGTTTGCGCCGAGCCCCGTGCTCTTCCGTCACTTCATCGAGCAGGCGCGCGGCCTGACGGGCAGCGTGTACGGGCGCCGCTTGTACGAGGTCATGCGCTATTGGGACGAGGATCGTCCCGAGTGGGACGCGGAGGAACGCGAGTTCGCGGCGGCGTGGCGGAGCCAACCGAAGTGGGTCGTGTCGCACTCGCTGAAGTCGGTCGGCCCCAACGCCACACTTTTCGAGGATGACATCGAGGCGCTGATACGTGGGCTGAAGGCTGAGCTTTACGGTGAGATCGAAGTCGGCGGACCGGACCTGGCACGAAGCCTGACCGACCTTGGTCTCATCGATGAGTATCGGCTCTACCTCCACCCGGTCGTGCTTGGTCACGGCAAGCCATTCTTCGCCGCCGCCCGGCCGCCGCTCCGCCTCGTAGCCAGCGACCGAATTGGCGAGGATGCGATTCGGTTGGCGTACGTTCCTGCCTAATCCGGACACGAACGCCGAATGCCACCGAAGACACCTGTGGCCCGGCATGGCGGATCGCAGGAAATCGTAGATTCGTCGGAAGTGGCGCCCCGGGCAGGACTCGAACCTGCGACCCGCTGCTTAGAAGGCAGCCGCTCTGTCCCCTGAGCTACCGGGGCGGACGTCCCAATCTATAGCTGCAGGTCCGGAACGAGCCGCGGCGCATGCCTGACCGCGCGGCGGGCCATGCCGCGCCGCCGGGCACGCGCGCAGCGCGATCGGGCCTTCGCTCGCGCATCCGCGCTCCCGCCAGCGCACGAACACCCCGGGGCCCGAATCCTGCACGCACCCGCTCCGGGGTGAGACATGTCGGAAGCCAGCGGTGTGCCCACAGCGCCCGTGAATCTCGAGGCCAGCCTCGCGGCCGTGATCGCGCAGGCGCGGCGCACTGAGAAGTCGGAGGCGGTGTGTGCGCGTGCGGGTGGGCGCTGGCAGCTCGAGCTGTGGGGGTCGCTGCCGCCGACGTGGGCGGGGAGCCTTGCGCTGCATTGCTCGGGGGTCGGGATCGACATCGCGGAGGGGTGCGCCTGCCGCGTCGGCCCTTCGCGTTGGGCGGCGCGCTTCGCGCTGAAGGCGCCGCGCGGCGGGCCGGAACTGCATGCGTTCGACTTCCTGCGCATGGCGCGGCGGCAGCCGTCGGGCGCGATGAGCTCGGCGATGCCGCGGCTCGATGCGTTCGAGATCGTGCGCGGCGCCGCGGGGATCGAGGTCTCGGTTCGCGGCCGCGACGAGCCCGGCTTCCTCGCCGGCGTGCTGCAGCGCTTCGCGCTGTTCGGGATGCACGCGGAGCGCTTGTCGGTCGGCAGCGAAGGTGAGCGCGCGGTCGATTGGTTCGTCGTGAAGGCGACTGGCGGGCGTGATCCGGCGCCGGACTCGGTGGCGGCGCTGCGCGTGGCGTTGAACGCGTGCCTCGCGGCGCGCGAGCGGTCCGCGCTCTCGACGCTGCTGCGCTGACGGGCTCTGGCCGGCGAACCCGGCGCGGCCGGCGCTTTGACACGCCCCGAGCGCCTGCGTAGCCTCGCGCGCCTTCCGCGGTGGGTGTAGCTCAGCTGGTTAGAGCGCCAGATTGTGGCTCTGGAGGTCACG
>DASTOI010000716.1:0-6746 GCA_035762585.1 Myxococcota bacterium | reverse complement strand
ACGAGCCGGCGGCGCCGGAGCTGACGACGCCCGAGCTCACCGCGCCCGAGGAGGTCGTCGCGCCCGAAGCGCCGGACCCCAACGCGCACTTCTTCGAGCGCGGCGCGATCGACCTCGCCGCGCCCGAGCCCGAGGTTGCCTCGCCGGAGCTGCCCGATCCCGAGCTCGAAGGCGACAGCGCGCTCGTCGATGCGCTGCACGCGGCGCTCGCGCAGGACGCGGCCGAGCTCAGCGCGGATGAAGACGGGCCCGCCGGCAGCGATTGCACCCCCGAGGTCGAGGCCGAGTCGAGCTCTCGCTCGTTCGCGGAAGAAATTCCGCTCGCGGACGAGGTGCCGCTCGAGATCGAGCCGGAGCCCGCGCTGCCGCCGGCCGAGCCGCCGCGCGCCGCAGCGCCGCTCGCCGCGCCGGATCGCACGATCGCGCGAATCGCCACGCCGCCGCCGCCCGTCGCGAGCGCGCCCCCCGCGACTCCATCGGCGCCGCCGAGCTCCGACGACTTCGCCTTCAGCGCGGAGGTCGACGACCTCTTCGAAGCGGACAAGCCCGAGCCCGCCGCGCCGGCGCTGCGCGTGCTGCGGGTGAGCGCCGGCAAGCCCATTCAGCTCGCGGCGGACGCGCTCGTGCTCGAAGTCGAGGGGCGCGGCCGCGCGAAGCTCGCGTACACGAAAATCGACGCGGTCGCGGCGGCAGGCGTGCGCGGCCTCTCGCAGAGCGGCAAGGCGGTGCTGCTGATCGATCTCGCGATCGGCTTCGCGAAGGCCGACGGAGAGCTCCGCATCGTGCGCCTGCGCGCCGACGAGTTCGATCCGCGCACGTTGGTCGAGGGCCAGAGCTCGCCGCTCGCGGCGCTGCGAGCGCTCGTCGCCGAGCTGCGCGCGCGGACGCGCGGCGCCGCGCTGCCGCGCGAGACGGAACCGAACGCGCCGTTCCGCATTTATACGGAGCTCGCGGAGTACGAGCGCGAGGCATTGGGCGGGAGAAGCGATTAGGCGAGAAGAGAGCGAGCGGAGGCCAGACATGCGCTTTGCGATCTCCGGCCTGGTCCTCGCGTTTCTGGCCGCTCCGGCGGCCGCGCTGCTCGCGCGCTCGCGCGCGGATGCGGAGCGTCAAGTCGGCGCGTTCTTGCTGCTGCTCGGCTTCGGGCTCGCGCTGCGGCTCGCCGCAGTCCACGAAGCGAGCGTCGTCGTCGCGCTGAACGTCGCCGGCCACGTGCTGCTCTCGCTCGCGGGCATCCCGCTGCTCCGCTTCACGCGCAGCGTGTTCCGCCCCGACGAGGCGTGGGCGCGCTGGCTCGAGCGCGCAGGCATCGGGGTCACGTTCGCGGCGCTGCCGGCGATGGGGCTCGACGGCGGCTTCGGCGACGAAGGCGCGCGCTCGCTCGTGCTCGTGAACGGCTCGCGCATGCTCGCGTGCGCGTGGTCGTTCTCGGAGGCGCTGCGCTACCGCGGCCTGATGCGCCGGCGCGCCGCGCTCGGCCTCGCCGAGCCCGCGCTCGTGAACCGCTTCACGCTCTGGTCGATCTGGATGGGCGCGCTCACCGCGACGTTCGCGTTCGTGCTCGCGCTGCGGATCATCGGCGGCGGAACGCACGTCGAGTCGATGGTGGTCGTGGTTCGCCCGGCGCTCGCCGGGGGTCTCGCGATCGCGGCGGTCGCGCTCCAGCTGACGTTCTTCCCGCCGCGCGCGTATCTGCGCTGGGTCGCGCGCGCGTCCTAAGGAGCAGCGCGCGATTCGCAGGTGCGCGCGGCGGCGACCAGCGCGCCGTAGACGCGTGCAGCGTGTTCCCCGTCCATGTCCTCGGGATGCCACTGGACTCCGAGCACGAACGGCGCGCCCGGCGGCGACTCGATCGCCTCGATCACGCCGCCCTCGGCGTGCGCGCTCGCGCGGAGCTTCGCGCCCGGCGACGCGACGCCCTGGTGGTGGCGGCTGTTCACCGCGATCTCGAGCACGCCGCCGAAGATCTGCGCGAGCCGCGATCCCGGCGTGAGCGCGAGCGCGTGGCGCGCGTCCGCCGGCAATCGGTGCGGCGGCGTGCCGGCCCGCTCGTGCGCGATGTCGTAGACGAGCGTGCCGCCGCCCGCGAGCGCGAGCAGCTGCATCCCGTAACAAATGCCCAGCAGCGGCAGGCCGCGCTCCTGCGCCGCGCGCACGAGCGCGAGATCGCGCGCGATCTGCTCGGGCGGCGCCGCGCGGAACGAGACGCTCGGCGGGTAGGGCGCCGGCGGCAGGAAATCGTCGCCGCCCGGCATCACGAGCGCGTCGAGCTGCGCGAGCGCAGCGCCTACGTCCTCGCCCGCCGCGACGTACTGAGGCGAGCCGCCGGCCGCCTCGACCGCGGCGGCATAGGCCGCGTCCGCGAACCACGTGCGCCGCCCGGCGCGCAGCTGCGTGTCGAGCGTGAGCGCGATGCCGATCCGAGGAGCGCGCATGCGCGCACCGTATCGGGGTCGGACCGAATGAACATGGGGCTATGCTGCCCGCCTTTCCCACCCCTGGAGGAAGCATGGCGATCAAAGTCGGCGACAAGGTGCCCTCGGCGAAGGTGAAGGTCGTGACGGCGGACGGCGCGAAAGACGCTGACGCGGCGCAGCTGTTCGGCGGCAAGAAGGCCGTGGTGTTCGCGGTTCCAGGCGCGTTCACGCCGCTCTGCTCGGCGCAGCATCTGCCCGGCTTCGTGAACAACGCCGCCGCGTTCAAGACGAAAGGCGCGGAAGTGTTCTGCGTCTCGGTGAATGACGGCTGGGTGATGGGCGCGTGGGGCAAGGACAAGAACGTCGGCGACAGCGTGACGCTCGTGGCCGACGGCAGCGCGAACTTCACGAAGGCGATGGGCCTCGAGATGGACGGCAGCGGCTTCGGCCTCGGCATCCGCTCGCAGCGCTACGCGTTCATCGCCGAGAACGGCGTGATCAAACACCTCGCGGTGGAGGCGCCGATGAAGTTCGAGGTGTCGAGCGCCGACGCGGTGCTGAAGGCGCTCTAGTCCTCGAACCGCAGATGACGGCCCACGCGCAGCGCGCCGTGTCCGGCGCGGATGCCGGCAGCGCGCCTGCGCCTCGCTGGACGTACGCGCCCTCGCTGACGCTTCGCGAGGCCCGCGCGCAGTACTTCGCGCGCGCCGGCTTCGACGAATCCAGCTGCACGGACCGCTGGGTGTGGGTGACGATCCTCGGCCGCCGCGTCCCCGCGACGCTGAACACGCCCGGTCGCGTCCGCGCGGTGAAGCTGCACGACCTCCACCACGTGCTCACCGGCTACGCGACGACGTGGACCGGCGAGGCCGAGATCGGCGCGTGGGAGCTCGCTTCGGGCTGCCGCACGCACCTCGCGGCGTGGTATCTGAACGGGTGGGCGGCGCTGATCGGCTTGTTCATCGCTCCCCGCCGCGTGCTCGCCGCCTTTCGTCGCGGCCGCCGCGAGCGAAACCTGTACGGCGGGGAGCTCACGGATGCGCTGCTGGCGGAGACGGTCGGGGCGGCGCGCGCGAGGCTCGGCATTGCCGCAGCTTGATTCGCTTGCGCTCGCGGGCTTCGCGGGCGCGGCGGCGCTGCTCGCGAGCGCGTGCGGAGGGGGGCCGCCGGCGATCACGGAGTGCGTCGCGACCGACACGCTCACGCCGCTGTGTCGCTTCCAGAACCCCGAGGACCTCGCAGTCGTCGGCGATTGGCTGCTCGTCAGCCAATTCTCGGCCGGCGAGAAGCCCGGCAGCCTGGTCGGCTTCCGGCCGAGCGACGGAACGATTCGCACGCTCTATCCGATCGACGGCGACTCCACGCCGCAGGGCGCGTGCGCCGACCGCCTCGCGCCGCCCGCGGCCGACTTCGCGCCGCACGGCATCGACCTCGCCGGCACGACGCTGCTCGTCGTGAACCACGGCAGCCGCGAGGCGATCGAGGAGTTCACGCTCGGCGCCGACGCGGAGGGCCCGACGCTGCGCTGGCTCCACTGCACGCCGCTGCCCGGCGACGCGAGCGCGAACGACGTCGCCGCGCTCAACGCCGGCGGCTTCGTCGCGACGAAGATGGTCGAGCGACCGCAGTGGCTCGGCATGTTGAAGCTCGCGTTCGGCGCGAACACGGGCGCGCTGCTGCGCTTTACGCCCGCGACCGCAGCGTGGGAGGTAGTGCCGAACACCGAGGGCCGCGGGCCGAACGGCGTCGAAGAGGCGCCCGACGGGACGCTGTTCATGGCGGAGTGGGCCGGGCGGCGGCTCGTGCGCGTCAACGCCGACGGCAGCGGCCGCACCGAGGTGCCCCTCGATTTCTCTCCCGACAACCTGAGCTGGGCGAGCGACGGGCGGCTGCTGGTCACCGGCCAGCGCACGTCCGTGCTCGACGTGCCGCGCTGCGCATCGCTCGATCACGGCACCTGCCCGCTCCCGTCGGCGGTCGCGGCCGTCGACCCGCGCACGCTCGCAGTCACGAAGCTGCTCGACGACGACCCGGCGATGACGCTGGGCGCCGCGTCGATCGCGGTCGAGCTCGACGACGCGCTCTGGATCGGCACGTTCGCCGGCGATCGGCTCGTGCGCCGGAACGGGACCCATTAGGAATCCAGCGTCCTGGGGAGAACCGCATGAGCAGCCTCGACGGTGAGCAATACGTGAGCCTCGCGACGTTCAGAAAGAACGGCGCGGAGGTGCGCACGCCGGTCTGGTTCGCCGCGGACCCCAAAGCGCCGAAGCGGCTCTGGGTCTACACGAACGTCAACTCGGGCAAGGTGAAGCGCGTCCGTAACAACGGCCGCGCGCGCGTCGCGCCATGCGGCGCGGCCGGCAAGCTGAAGGGCGATTTCGTCGACGCGAAGGCGCGCATGGTCGGCCCGAGCGACGAAGGCTGGCAGCGGGGCTGGGACGCGCTGCACGCGAAATACTGGATGCTCGGCGTCGGCCTCTTCTTCTCGCGCTTCACTGGGCGCTACGCGCAGCGCGGCCTGATGGCCGTGGACGTCGCCTAACAGCATGCTGCGGGGCTTCGACAAGCTGGTGATCGAGGTCCGCTGCAACGAGTACACGAGCCGGCGCGCGAACCCGCACGTGCCGTTCTCGCCGGAGGAGATCGCGGCCGACGCCGCGGCGTGTCGCGAGGCCGGCGCTTCGATCGTGCACTTCCACGCGCGCGACGCGAAGACGGGCGCGCCAGCGTACGACGTCGCGACCTACGCGGATTCGATCCGCCGCATCCGCCGCGCGTGCGACCTGCTCGTGAATCCGACGCTCGGCGCCGTCACCGTGCCCGACCCGAAGCAGCGCGCGTCGATCATCCCGGCGCTCGCGGCCGATCCGGCGACGCGCCCCGATCTCGCGCCGGTCGATCTCGCGAGCCTGAACATCGACCCGTGGGACGCCGAGCAGCGGCGCTTCGTCGTCGAGGACTTGGTCTACGCGACGTCGGTCGCGGGGCTGCGCGAGATCATCGGGACGATTCGCGGCGCGGGCGTGCTGCCGCAGGCCGTGCTGTGGAACGTCGGCAGCGCGCGGTTGTTGGGCGCGTTCCTCGAGCTCGGCGTGATCGAAGCGCCTGTCGCGGCGCAGCTGACGCTTTCGAGCAGCATCCTCTCGGCGCATCCGGGCAGCGTCCGCGGGCTGAACGCGCTCGCGGATTTCCTGCCCGCGGGGATCCCCATCTTATGGACGCTGAACAACGGCGGCGGAAGCCTGCTGCCGCTCGTCGCCGCCGCGATCGAGCGCGGCGGGCACATCGCGATCGGCCTCGGCGACTACGCGTATCGGGAGCTCGGCCAGCCAACCAACGCTGAGCTCGTGCGCGAGGTCGCGCGCATCGCGCGCGGCTGCGGCCGCGCGCTCGCGACGCCGAAGGAAGTGCGAGAGATCCTTCGCATCGCGTAACGGATCCGCGCGCCGCCGCGAGACTGTGACCGGATCTGTCGCGCGCGCGGAGTACGCTGCGCGCCGTGTCGCAGCTGCCCTTCGATTTCACTGCGCCCGCGGATGGCTCGATCTCTCAGGGAGACGGCGCGCGCCCGCCGGCCGAGGAGCGCGTGTGGATCGCGCCGGGCCCGCGCGCCGCCGAGGCGCTGCTCTTGCGCGAGATCGCCGCGGACGCCGCGGCCGTGCGCGCGGACCCGCGCCTGCTCGCGAAGCCGCTGCGCGTGATCGTGCCCTCGCGCAGTCTGCGCGAGCACGTCGCGGCGAAGCTCGCTGCGGAGCACGGAGCGCTCGCGGGCGTCGTCGTGCAGACGCTGCGCGGCTTCGCCCGCGAGCTGCTGCGCCGCGCGGGCGAGCCCGACGTCGGACGCGGCGGCGAGCTGCTGCTGCCCGTGCTCGTGCGGCGCCGCGCGCCCGAATACGCGCCGCTGCGCGACGTGCTCGGCGCGCTCGACGAGGGCTACTCGCCGGTCGTCGAGACGGTGCGCGATCTGCTCGACGCCGGACTCGACGAGCACACCGCGGTCGCGGACGCGCTCGCCGATCTCGGGGACGCGGCGGAGATCCAGCGCGCGCGCGCGCTCGCCGCGCTCGCGCTTTGGATTCGTGCCGAGCTGGAAGCGCTCGGCCTCGATCCGCCGGCGGCGCTGTTCGAAGCAGCGACGGGCGCGCTCGAACGGGATGCCGCGCTCGCGTCGGCCCGCGCCGTCCTCATCCACGGCTACGCCGACATCACCGGCGTTCAGCTCGCGCTCGTGAAGCAGCTCGCCGCCGGCGCAGACGCGCGCGTGCTGATCGATCACCCGCCCGATCCCACCGGCGGTGGCGGCGTCGGCGCGTTCACGCAGCGGCT
>DASTOI010000715.1:0-2491 GCA_035762585.1 Myxococcota bacterium | reverse complement strand
GCCGCTGCCGGCCCTCGCTCTCTCGAGCCGCCAAACGCGCGGGAACGCAGGGTCGACGATCCAGTCTTGGAGATAGGCGCCGCGGTAGTGATGCAGCGCGCCGAGCCGGCCCTCCTCGATGAAGCGCTTCGCGAGCGCGACGGCCGGCACGCGCCGGTAGTTATGGCAGACGAGGTTCGCGACGCCGGCGGCCCGCACCGCGTTCACCATCGCCTCGGCCTCGGCGAGCGTGTTCGCGAGCGGCTTTTCGCAAATGACGGCCTTGCCCGCCTGCGCCGCGGCGATCGCGAGCTCGGCGTGGGAATCGCCCGGCGTACAGACGTCGACCACGTCGATGTCGGGCCGGCGAATCGCCGTGCGCCAATCCGTCGTGTGCTCCGCGAAGCCGAGCTTCTCGGCGGCGCGAGCGAGCTTCGCACCGTCGCGCGCGCACACCACCTGCAGCAGCGGCTCGACGGGCAGCTCGAAGAAGCGCGGCGCCTGGCGCCACGCGTTCGCATGCGCGCGACCCATGAACTCGCAGCCGATCATCGCGACGCGCAGCTTGGGCTTGGGCAAGGGTGGGCGCACCTCGGAGCAGGACGGCGCGCACGCTACACGAGCGCGCCCGTCACGGCGGGAGCTTCGAGCGGTTTTGCTCGATCGCGCGCAGAGCTCGGGAAGCTTTCATGAGCCCGCGCTGCGCGGCCCGCCGGCCGTTCGCGAGACCTCCTCGCCGCGCGCGCGATTCGTCATCGCGCGTTCACGCCGGCGCCGCGGCGCGCGGATAACAAATGAAGGACTCGACGACCGCAGCGCCAGCAAGCGCTCGCACGAAAGGAAACCTGTGGCCCTCGACGACGACGCGATCTCGAACCCGACCTGCAATCCGAGCCTCGAAGGAATCCTCGCGCGCGCGGTCTCGCGCCGCGGCGTGCTGAAGGCGGGCGCCGGGAGCGCCGCGCTCGCGTTCCTCGCCGGCCGCGCGAGCGAGGCCCGCGCAGCGACGGGCGGGAGCTTCACGCCGCTGCCCGTCTCGACGGCCGACGCCGTGATCGTGCCGCCCGAGCTCGAGGCGGAGGTTCTCTATGCGTGGGGCGACCCGATCTCGGACGGCCCCGCGTTCCTGCCCGACGCGAGCAACTCCGTCGCCGATCAGGAGCAGCAGGCGGGCATGCACCACGACGGCATGCACTTCTTCGCGCTCGAGAGCGAAGGCGGCGTCACGACGCGCGGGCTCTTGGTCGTGAATCACGAGTACACGGACGACGGCCTGTTGCATCCGGACGGCATGCTCACGTGGACCGCCGAAAAGGTGCGCAAGTCGCAGGCCGCGCACGGCGTCTCGGTGATCGAGCTCGCGCTGCGCGGCGATCGCTGGGAGGTCGTGCGGCCCTCGCGCTACGCGCGTCGCGTGACCGGCTACACGCCGTGCAACATCGCGGGGCCCGCGGCGGGCTCGCCGGCGCTCCGGACTTCCGCCGATCCGACGGGCCGCAGCGTGCTCGGCACCCTCAACAACTGCGCGCACGGCTACACGCCGTGGGGCACGTATCTCGCGTGCGAGGAGAACTTCAACGGCTATTTCGTGAACGCAGCGGGAACGCCCGCGAGCACGGATCAGACGCGCTATGGGCTGGGCGCTGGGTTCGGCTATCGCTGGCACGAGTTCGACGCGCGTTTCGACCTGAGTGCGGAGCCGAACGAGGCGAACCGCTTCGGGTGGGTCGTCGAGATCGACCCCTTCGATCCCGAAGCGGCGCCGGTGAAGCGCACCGCGCTCGGCCGCTTCAAGCACGAGGGCGCGTGGGTCGTCGTGGCGCGCGACCTGCGCGTCGTCGTCTACATGGGCGACGACGAGCGCGGCGAATACATCTACAAGTTCGTCAGCAAGCTGCCGTGGCCGGCTGCGCGGCTGCGGCGCCGCAGCCCGGTCGACGAGGGCACGCTCTACGTCGCGCGCCTCGACGCGGGCGCCGTGAGCGGCGACCTGGAAGGGACGGGCCGCTGGCTCGAGCTCACGTACGGCAAGAACGGGCTCGACGCGACGAACGGCTTCATGAGCCAAGCCGACGTCGTCACGTTCGCGCGGCGCGCGGCCGACGTCGCCGGCGCGACGCGCATGGACCGGCCCGAGTGGATCGCGGTCCATCCGAAGACACGCGAGGTCTACTGCACGCTCACCAATAACAGCCGGCGCGGCACGACCTTCCCGGTCGACGAGGCGAACCCGCGCACGAACAACGTGTTCGGCCACATCCTGCGCTGGCGCGAGAGCGGCTCCGATCCGCGCGCGAAGAGCTTCAAGTGGGACGTGTTCGTGCTGTGCGGCGACCCGAGCAACCCCGACCCCAACAAGCAGGGCAACATCGTCGGGGACGCGTTCGGCTCGCCGGACGGCCTCTGGTTCGACGACGACGGCCGGCTCTGGATCCAGACCGACATCTCGACGTCGGCGCTCAATCAGGGTGATTACGCAAACATCGGGAACAACCAGATGCTGTGTGCGGAC
>DASTOI010000714.1:0-5573 GCA_035762585.1 Myxococcota bacterium | reverse complement strand
GGCGCCGAGATCGACGAGGTCGCCGCCGCGCTTCAACCGCTCGCCCGCCTGCGCGTCGCTCGCGTCGCGATCGGAGAGCACGTACGTGACGAAGCGCGTGCGGTCGAGCGCGAGCGGCTCGAGCGCGACCATCACGATGCGGCCCGGGAACGTCGCGACGATCCCGTTCGGGAACAGGTGGTAGACATAGGTGAGCTTGCCGTCCGTGTGGCGCGCCTCCGGCGGGGCGCCGCGCAGCTTCTCGACGGCCTGATACGGGAACGCGACGCGGTTGTTACAGCCGAAGCGCTCGACCACGTTCAGGTTGTCGTACTGGATCGGATAGAACGTGCTCGGGTGCGTCGAGCGGATGTGGTAGCCCTCGAGAAAGCCCTCGACGACGATCTTCCAGTTCGCAGGCACGTCGCGCTCGCTCGCGTCGAGCAGCCGGTAGCTCGCAGGAATCAGCGGCGGCAGCGTCGCGAGCGCTTCCTCCGCGCCCGGCGCCGCGTCCTGCGTGACGAACACGATCCCCTGCCGCTCGCGCGCGTCGACCGCCGTTAGGCCGCGCGCCGCCTTGTCGAGTCCGGGAAAGCCGTGCTCGCCGGGCACGTGGCGCAGGCTGCCGTCGAGGCCGTAGGTCCAGCCGTGGTAGCGACATACGAACGAGCGCGCGCAGCCGGCGCCGGCGGCGAGCTGCATGCCGCGATGCCGGCACGCATTGCGGAACGCGCGCACGCGGCCGTCGCTGCCGCGCACCGCGAGCAGCGGCGTGCCCGCCGCCTCGCGCGCGACCCACGAGCCGACTTCGGGCAGCGCGGCGGACGGACAGAACGCCGCCGGGCTGCGGCGCATCACGCGTTCGATCTCGGCGGCGAAGCGCGCGGGCGAGCGGTAGTTCGCGACCGGCTCGCGCCACGTCCCGTCGCCGAGGTCGGTCGTCTTGCGATCGATGTGGTCGAGGATCCGCTGGACGACGGTCGCATCATCGGCGAGCGCGCGGTGCGTCTGCATTTTCCTTCACCTCCCCACGTGCGGCGGCGGAACCGGCGACGCGTCGCGCGCGCCAGCCGCGAAGCGCGCGAGCCCCGCGAGCAGCTCGGGCGAGGAGCACTCGGGGCGCACGAGCTGCGCTTCGAGCAGCAGCCCGGCGTCGAGAGCGAGCGAGAGCCCGTGCAGCGCGGCGCGCCGATCGGCGCAGATCCCGGCGAAGTTCGGATACGCGGCGATCGCTTCTGCGAGCTCGAGCGCGCGCGCCAGCGCCCGCCCGCGCGGCACCACCTCCTGCACGAAGCCCATCTCGTACGCGCGCTGCGCGCCGAAACGCGCGCCGGTGAGCAGCAGGTAGAGCGCGTTGCCGGTGCCGAGAATGCGCGGGAAGCGCTGCGTGCCGCCGTCGGTGTAAGGGACGCCCCAGCGCCGCGAGAGGCAGCCGAACTCCGCGTTCTCGGCGGCGATGCGGATGTCGCACCACGCCGCGAGCTCGCCACCGCCCGCGAAGCAGAAGCCGTTGATCGCGGCGATCGTCGGCTTGCCGGGATCGAGCCGCGCGAAGCCCATCGGCCCCGCGGAATCGGTGGCCGCGTGCCCGAATAGGCCCGCGGCGTTCTTCAGATCGGCGCCGGCGCAGAACGCGAGATCGCCGGCGCCCGTGACGACGAGCACGCGCGCGCGTTCGTCCGCGGCGAACACCTCGATCGCGCGCGCGATGCCGACGGCGGTCTCCGCGTCGACGCAGTTGCGCTGCTCGGGGCGCTGGATGCGCAGCACGCGCACCGCGCCGCGCTCTTCGACCGCGACCTTCTCGGTCATCGCCGCTCCTTCGATCCTCGAGCGCGTGGTGAATTCGGATTCACTTCGTAGTGAAACCGGATTCACGGGTCAAGCGCCGCGCAGGACTCGCTCGCCCGAGCTCTCGCCGCGCGCGGCTCGCTACGCGTCCAAGCCGATCCGCCGCGCGATGATCACCTTCATGATCTCGTTGCTTCCGGCGTAGATCGACTGCACCGCGGCGTCGCAATAATCGGTCGAGATCGGCGTCTCTTCCATGAAGCCGTAGCCGCCGAACAGCTGCAGGCACTCGGCCGCGGCCCGCTTCTGGAGGTCCGAGCACCACCACTTGGCCATGCTGACCTCCTTCACGATGTCGTCGCCGCGCACGTGCGCCGCGAGCAGGCGATCCGTGAAGGCCTGGCCGATTTCGTACTCCGTCTCGAGCTCCGCGAGCTTGAACTGCGTGTTCTGGAACGAGCCGATCGATTTGCCGAACGCTCTGCGCTCCTTCACGTACGCGATCGTGTCGTCGAGCGAGCGCCGCACCGAGGCCATCGAGCCGACCGCGATGCAGAGCCGCTCCTGCTGCAGCTTCTGCATCAGCAGCTTGAAGCCGCCGCCTTCTTGACCCAACAAGTTCTCGACCGGCACGCGACAGTCCTCGAAGAACAGCTCGCTCGTGTCCTGGCCCTTGAGGCCGATCTTGTCGAGGTTGCGGCCGCGCCGGAAGCCGGGCGTGCCCGCCTCGACGAGGATCAGGCTGATGCCGTCGTGGCGCTTCGTGGGATCGGTCTTCGCGACGACGATCACGAGATCGCAGTTCTGGCCGTTCGAGATGAAGGTCTTCGAGCCGTTCAGCACGTAATGACTGCCGTCGCGGATCGCGCGCGTCTGCACGCCGGCGAGGTCGGAGCCGGCGCCGGGCTCGGTCATCGCGATCGCGACCAAGCACTCGCCCGCGATGCCCGGCTTCAGCCAGCGCTGCTTCTGCGCCTCGGTCCCGAACGAAGTCAGATAGGGCAGACAGATGTCGGTGTGCAGCGAGGCCTGCAGCGCGTGGCAGCGGAAGTAGGCGAGCTCCTCCATCACGATCGCGTCGTACAGGAAATCGCCGCCCGCGCCGCCGTACTCGACGGGCTGATTCGCGCCGAGGTAGCCCTCCTCGCCCATCCGCTTCCAGATCGCGCGCGGCGTGATGCCGTCGCGGTTCCACTGCGCGGCGAAGGGCTCGACCTCGACCTTCACGAAGCGGCGGAACTGCTCGCGGAAGAGCTCGTGTTCTTCGCTGAAGATCTCGCGGCGCATTTCGAACCTCCGAGAGGGGACCACGGTAGCGGCCTGGGCAAATGACCCGTGGAGTTACTGTGCCGCGCGTGATTCACGCGTTCGAAGACTGCGAGCTCGATCTCCGCCTCTATCAGCTGCGCCGCCGCGGCCGCCCGGTGAAGCTCGAGCCGAAGGTCTTCGACGTGCTCGCGCACCTGATCGCGCACCGCGACCGCGTCGTCACCAAGCTCGAGCTCCTGGACGCGCTCTGGCCTGGCGAGACCGTCTCGGACTCGGTGCTGCCGCGCGCGATCGCGGCGGCGCGTCGCGCGGTCGGCGACGACCGCGGCAGCGCGCGCGTGCTCGCGACCGTGCACGGCCGCGGATATCGCTTCGTCGCGGCGCTGCGCGCCGGCACGGGCGAGGCCGAGGCCCACTCGCCCGTCGAGGACGCGCCCGCGTTCGCGTCGCCGTTCGTCGGACGCGAGTCGATCCTCGCGAAGCTCGAAGCCGCGCTCGCCTTCGCGTCCGCCGGCCGTGCGTGCATCGCTCTGCTCGCCGGCGAGCCGGGCATCGGGAAGACGCGCACGACCGAGGAGATCGCCGCACGCGCGCGAGCGAACGGGGCGCTCACGGCGTTCGGGCGCTGCCACGAGGGCGAGGGTGCGCCCGCGTTTTGGCCGTGGCGGCAGCTGCTGCGCGCGCTTGCGGAGCGCTGCGATCGGGCGCCGCTGGAGGCCGCGATGGGCGCCGATGCGGGCGAGCTCGCGCTGCTCGCTCCCGAGCTCGGCGTCGCGAGCGGCGTCGCGATCGAGGGAGAGCAAGCGCGCTTCCGGCTGTTCGACGCGCTCGCCGGCTTCGTGCGGCGCCTGGCGCAAGAGCGGACGCTCGTGCTCGTGCTCGACGATCTGCACTGGGCGGACGAAGCGTCGCTGCGCGCGTTCGGATTCCTCGCGTCCGAGCTTCGCGAAGGGCGCGTGCTGATGATCGGGACCTACCGCGACGTCGAAGTGCGTCGCGAGCATCCGTTGCGAGAGCTGTTAGGGGCGCTCGCGCGCCTGCCGAGCTGTGAGCGCCTCGCTTTGCGCGGCCTCGAACGCCCTGCGTTGAACGCGCTCGTCAGCGCGGTGGCGGGCCGTCCTGCGTCCGAGGAGCTCGGTCGCGCGGTGCTCGAGATGACCGAGGGCAATCCGTTCTTCGCCGTCGAGCTCGCGCGGCTGCTGCGAGACTCTCCCGACGCGTCGCTCTCGACGCTCGCGCTGCCGCAGAACGTGCGCGACGCGATCGGACGCCGGCTCGATGCCCTCTCGCCCGCCGCAGTGCAGGCGCTGCGCGCCGCCGCGGTGCTCGGGCGCTCGTTCGACGCGGGGCTGCTCTCGCGCCTCACCGAGACCGCGCCGGACGCACTGCTCGACGCGATCGACGAGGCGCAGAGCGCGGGCGTGCTGAGCGAGGGCGCCGAACGAGTGGGCTCGTTCAGCTTCACTCACGCGCTCGTGCGCCAGACGCTGCTCGAGGAGCTGCGCGCTCCCGAGCGCGTTCGGCTGCACCGCCGCGCCGCCGAAGCGCTCGAATCCACGCTCGCGGCGGGCGACGACGGCGCGCTCTCCGAGATCGCGCACCACTACTTCGAGGCGCTGCCCGGCGGTACCGCGGCGCCCGCGGCGGCCGCGGCGGAGCGCGCCGCACGCAACGCGCACCAACTGCTCGCGTACGAGGAGAGCGCGCGCCTCTACGAGCAGGCGCTCGAGGCACTCGCGAGCGCGGCGCAGCCGGATTCGCTGCGCCGCTACGAGCTGCTCGCTGCGGCGGGAGGCGAGCATGCCGCGGCGGGCAACCGCGATTCTGCGCGCGGGCACTTCCGCGCCGCCGCGAACGCGGCGCGCGCGCTCGGGCGCGCGGATCTCCTGACCCGCGCCGCGATCGGCTTCCGCGGGCTCGGCGAGATGGGCGTCCCCCCGGACGCGGAGACGCTCGGGCTGCTCGAAGAGGCGCGCGCGGCGCTCGGCGAGAGTCATCCGATCCAGCGCGCGCGGCTGCTGTCGCGCTTGACCGGGACGCCGCCCTACTCGCTCTCGATGGCGACCCGCGACGCGCTCTCACGCGAGGCGCTCGCGATCGCGCGCGCGAGCGGAGACGACGCGACGCTGCACGATGCGCTCGGCGCGCGCGTGTGGGCTTGTTATGGGCCGGACCACGTCGCCGAGCGGATCGAGCTCGGCCACGAGCTCGCGGCGCTCGGACGGCGGACCGCCGACCCGCTCGCCGAGTTCGCCGGCCACGAGACGCTGTTCGCGGCGCACATGCTGCTCGGGAACGCCGCCGAGGTCGACCGCGCGCTCGCCGCGTGCAGCCGCGTCGCGCGCGACTTGCGCTACGCGTACGTCGAGTTCCAGGCGCGCTACTTCGAGGCAGCGCGCATCGCGTGCGCGGGACGCCTCGCAGAGGCGGACGCTGCGCTCGAGGCAGCGCTCGCGATCGGTCGCGATCGTTTCCCATACGCGCAGCTGCAATGCGACGCGCATCGTCTTTGGGTCGCCATCCAGCGCGGCGAT
>DASTOI010000713.1:0-4038 GCA_035762585.1 Myxococcota bacterium | reverse complement strand
GCTCGTACGGCTGGAACATCGACGTCGGCAACGCCTGGTCGACGGCGATCCCGGCGATGGTGTTCGCGTGGGGCATGACGTTCGAGCTGCTGCCCCCGCGGCTGCTCGGCGCGCTCGGCATCGCCGTCTTCTGGCAGATGTTCTACGGCACGGCGGTCTACTTCTTCCAGTTCTTCAATAACAAGAACCACGTCGGCCACTCGCCCGCCGCGGTCGCCGTGATCGTCGGCTCGACGAACGGGCTCTGGTTCATCGTGCCGCTCTGGGCGCTCTGGCTGAGCGTGCGCCTGATCGAGACGAACTCGTACGCGATGTTCCGCTGAGCCCACGCGGCGCCGGGCGGCCTGCTACAAGCCGGCTTTTCGCAGCCAGGGGGATCCGATGCGAACGCTCGCTCTGGGAATCGCTGCGGTCTGGATGTCCGGCGCCGCGCTCGCGGCCGAGAAGGCGCCGCCGACTCCTGAAGAGGAGGCCGCGGCCGCGCGCGAGTTCGGCGCGCGCGACGTGTTCGATCTCGAGTTCGCGAGCGATCCGCAGATCTCGCCCGACGGCCGCCGCATCGTCTACGTGCGCACCAGCTACGACATCCGCACCGATCGGCCGCGCGCGAACCTGTGGATGCTCGACGCGGACGGCGAAAACCACCGCCCGCTGCGCTCCGGCCACACGAGCGAGAGCTCGCCGCGCTGGTCGCCGGACGGCTCGCGCGTGGCCTACGTGTCGGGCGCCGAGGGCAGCCCGCAGCTGTTCGTGCGCTTCATGGACTCGGGCGAGTCCGCGCTGATCACGGACCTGATCGAAGCGCCGAACGCGCTCGCGTGGTCGCCCGACGGCGAGTGGCTCGCGTTCACGATGTTCGTGCCGAAGCCGAAGGAGCCGCTCGCCGAGCCGCCGACTCCGCCCGAGGGCGCAAGCTGGGCGCCGCCGGTCAGCGTGATCGAGACCGTGATCTACCGCGTCGACGGCGCGGGCTATCTCGAATCGGGCTTCACGCACGTGTTCGTCGTACCGGCGGACGGCGGCGCCGCGCGCCAGCTCACGCGCGGCGACTTCCACGACGCCGGTCCGCTCTCGTGGAGCCCCGACGGGCGCACGCTGCTGTTCTCAGGAAATCGTGCGGCCGACTGGGAGCTCGACCCGGCCGAGAGCGAAATCTTCGCCGTCGACGTCGCGAGCGGGGAGCTGACGCAGCTGACGCACCGAAACGGCCCCGATTTCAATCCCGTGTTCTCGCCGGACGGGAAGCAGATCGCGTTCGTCGGCTTCGACGATCGCGGCCGCACCTACGCCGCCGCGCGGCTCTACCTGATGCCCGCCGCCGGCGGCGCGCCGCGCGAGCTGATGCCGCGCTTCGGAGACGACGTGCTCGACCCGCGCTGGGCGGCCGACGGCCGCAGCCTGACGTTCATGCACGATCAGCGCGGCGTGCGGAAGGTCTCGAGCGTCACGCTCGAGGGCCGCACGCGCGAGATCGCGAGCGGCCTCGGAGGCACCGACCTCGGGCGCCCGTACACGAGCGGCAGCTACAGCGTCTCGCGCGGCGGCGCGGTCGCGTTCACGGTCAACACGCCGCAGCGGCCCGCCGACGTCGCGGTCGCGAGCGGCGGCGAGGCGCGCACGCTGACGCGGCTGAACGAGGATCTCTTCGCGCACAAGCGGCTCGGCGCGGTCGAGGAGATCACCTGGCAGTCGTCGCATGACGGGCGCGAGATCCAGGGCTGGCTGGTGACGCCGCCCGGCTTCGACCCCGACCGCAAATACCCGTTGATCCTCGAGATCCACGGCGGCCCGCACGCCGCTTACGGGCCTAACTACTCGACCGAGATCCAGCGCTACGCCGCCGCCGGCTACATCGTGTTGTACGCGAATCCGCGCGGCAGCACGAGCTACGGCGAGGCGTTCGCGAACGAGATCCATCACGCCTATCCCGGCCACGACTACGACGACCTGATGACCGGCGTCGACGCCGCGATCGCGCGCGGCTTCATCGACGAACAGAACTTGTTCGTCACCGGCGGCTCGGGCGGCGGCATCCTGACCGCTTGGATCGTCGGCAAGACGAACCGCTTCCGCGCGGCCGTCTCCGCGAAGCCCGTGATCAACTGGTCGAGCATGATGCTCACCAGCGACTTCCCGAATGGCTACGTGCCGTACTGGTTCGCGAAGCCGCCGTGGGAAGACGCGGGCGAGTATTGGCGCCGCTCGCCGCTCTCGCTGGTCGGCAATGTGAAGACGCCGACGCTGCTGCTCACCGGCGAGCAGGACTACCGCACGCCGATCTCGGAGGCGGAACAGTATTACGCGGCGCTGAAGCTCCGAAAGGTGGACACCGCGCTCGTGCGGATGCCCGAGGCGTCGCATGAGCTGGTCGATCGCCCGTCCCGGCTGATCGCGAAGACCGACAACATCGTCGCGTGGTTCGAGCGCTACCGGACGAAGCCCGCGGCGGAAGCGCCCGCGGAGGCGGAGTGATGCGCCCGCCTGCGCGCGCCGGCGGTTTCTTGCTCGCGTCGCTCGCGGTCGGATGCGTCGGCGCCGCACGCGACGACGTCGCGCAGGCGCGCGCGCGCTACGAGCGCTGCGTCGCCGCCGCGAGCGAGGCGGAATGCGCGCCCGAGCGGGAGCGCGTGCTCGCGGCCGAGCGCGCTTATCAGGCCGAAGCGCAGCGCGCCTGGGGATGCAACCCCGCGCAGCCGGACTGCCCGCAAAAGCGGTAATGAGCCATTGGGGTCAGACCCCATTGGCTCAGCTCGCGGGCGTCACGGCTCGCGCACCCAGCCGGGCGGCACGCCCGCGCGATGCGCGTTCTCACGGAACGCGTCGCGCTCCGCGCGCGCGCTGGTCAGGTCGGACTGCGTCTTCGCGCAGGCCGCGGCCTCCGCGAGCTCTGCCTTGCGCTTTCGGCTGCCGTCGCCCGGCGAGCGATTCACGTGATCGTTCTCGCAGCGCTTCGCTTCCGGCGCGAGCTCCGCGACGCGCGCGTCGAGCCGCTCCGCTTCGGCGCGCCACTGCGACTCGGTGATGCCGTCGATCACGTCCTCGGCCGGCGCCGCGGGGGCGGACGAACCGCGGCGCTCGATCACGCGCTGGTACGAGCCGTCGCCGCTGGCCTCCGTCACGCGAACGCTCGCGCGGAACGGTTCGGGCACGAGCTCGCGGTCGTCCGTGTAGTGCACGACGCCGCGCTCATCGACCCATTCGTAGATCTCGTCCGCGACCGCGGACACGGCGAGCGCGCAGAGCAGCGAGCCGGCGAGGGCGAGATGAACGCGCATCCTCCAATCCTCGGCGGTCGCTGCGCATGCCTTGAGCCTCGCCGCGCGCCGAAGCGGCGCTTGCGGGAGCGCGACGTCGCGGCCAGTGCGGGGGTCTGATCGTGCACGGGGCGCAGAGGCCACTGTTCGACTCCGCTCGGCTCCGAAGACTGCGCCTCGCTGCGCGCGCCGAAGCGGCGCTTGGCGCGTCGCGGCGTACCGCCAGCGCGGCGGCTGCAGGCGGGAGCTTGAAGCGGCGCTTGCTCAGGGGCGCATGAACTCGAAGTCGGCATCGGGGTCGAGGCTGTGAGCGTGGAACTCGAGCTCGGACGCGACGTCGCGCCACTCCCGCGTGCGCAGCCAAAGCGCAACCACCTCCTCGAGCGCCAGCCGCCCGATCACGTCCCCCGGCACCTTCGCCGCCTCGGCGTCGGCGACCAACGCATCGAAATGCTTCTTCACGAGCGCTCGTTCCGTATCCACGCGGGAACCTCCCAACCAAGCGAACGGCAAGATTCGGGCCGATCGCCACGCCAATCCAGAGCAGCAAAGCCGCACACGTCGGGGCAAGCCGTCACGGCGCGCTGAGGAAGGAAGCGCAGCCGCGACGCCGCTCGCCTCATCACCGCCCGACGCGACGCGAAGCGTGCGGAGCGGTCGGCTCGATGCCGACCGCTCCGCAGCTCTCCCAAAACCCCGTGATCGACGTCTGAGCAAGAGCGTTCGCGGCGGGGCCGGGGGCGGCGGCGCCGAGGTCGAGCGCAGCGGAGCCCCCCTGAGAATC
>DASTOI010000712.1:0-5862 GCA_035762585.1 Myxococcota bacterium | reverse complement strand
GGTCGTCGCCCGGTACTCGATCACGATCTCGTTGCTGTCCGTCAGGGTGTAGCTCATCGTGACCGCGAGCCGACCGGGGTAGCCCTCCTCGCCGTCGGGGCTGGCATAGCGCAATTCAACGCCGGCCTCCGTATCGCTGGCGATGGCGCGGGCGCGCCAGACGACCTTGTCGAAGCCGCGCACGCCGCCGTGCAAGTGGTTCGGGCCGTCGTTCGTCGCGAGCTGCGGCCGCGGCGCCGTCGGCGAGCGTCCCGAACATGCGGCCAAGCTCGCGGCGCCGCCCTCGCCTGCCAAGCGGCGCGCTCCCGTGCGCCGCGTCTACGATCGCGCGCCGATGCCGAAGTTCGAGTCGTTCGATCGCCGCCGTTACCCGACGCTCTCTGCGCGCGAGGGATACGCGCGCTGGGCGCCGACGTACGAGGCCACGATCAAAGCGGACATGGACGAGCGACTGCTCGAACGCGTGGAGTCGGTGGATTTCGCGCAGGTGGAGCGCGCGGCGGACCTCGGATGCGGCACCGGCCGGACCGGCGCGTGGCTCGCGGGGCGCGGCGTCCGCGCGATCGACGGCGTCGACCTCACCCCCGAGATGCTCGAGCGCGCGCGGGCGCGCAGAGTCTTCGAGCGGCTCGAGCTCGCGGACGTCTCGGCCACGCGGCTACCGGCGCGCGCCTACGACCTGATCACGACCGTGCTCGTCGACGAGCACCTCGCGCGGCTCGAGCCGCTCTATCGCGAATCGGCGCGCATCGCGCGCCCCGGCGCCGCGCACGTCGTCGTGGGCTTCCATCCCTTCTTCATCATGCGCTCCGGGATGCCCACCCATTTCGACGACGCCGCGGGCGCGCCGCATGCGATCGAGACCCACGTCCACCTGTTCTCGGACCACGTGCAAGCGGCGCAGGCCGCCGGCTGGGGCTTGGCCGAGATGCACGAGCAGCTGATCGACGACGCGTGGATCGCGCGCAAGCCGAGCTGGGCCGCGCTGCGCGACGTGCCGGTGAGCTTCGCGATCGTCTGGCGACGACAATTGGGATCAGGCACGGATTGCTGAGACGGAGCAATTCGTGCCTGACCCCAATTGCTCACTCGGCCCACTCGGGCAGGCCGCTCTCGCGCAGCGCCGGGAGATCGTGCGAGACGACGACGGTGATGTCCGGCGCCGCGTCGAGTGCGGCGAGGTACTGGCGCAGCTCCGCGGTGCGGCGCGTGTCCTCCGGGACGAGCAGGCCGCTGTAGAGGAATCCCTTGCCGCGGTTCGCGAGCAGGTCGGCGCGCGAGTTCGTGATGTCGCCGGACAGGAGCCACAGCCGGCCGTCCACCGCGAACGCGAACATCGTGGAGCACGCCGTGTGGCCGCCGAGCGGGATCAGCGCGAGGCCCGGGAAATCCGCGAGCGTGAGCAGGCCCTCTTCGCCCGCGCGCGCCGGCTCGAAGCACGAGCTCGCGACGAGCGCCCCGCCCTCCCCGGTGTTCGGATCGCGCAGCTCGGCTTGCGCGCGGCTCTGGAAGACGCGCGCGCCGGGCGCCGGGCCGGCCGCGCAGAGCGCGTCCACGCCCTGCGTGTGATCGATGTGCAGATGCGTGAAGCCGAGGCCGCGAATGCGCGCGACCGCGTCCGCGCCGATCCGCTCCGGGACCGTTCCGCCGGGCGTCACTTCGCCGCCGCCCGACATCGTCTTCAGCAGCTCGCCGAACTCGAGCGCCGCCCGGGTGTCCATGCCGGCGTCGACGGCGAACAGCGAGCCGTCGGGCCATTCGGCGAGAAACACGCTGTGCCCGAGCTCGCCGCGCGAGAGCTTCTGCGAGGACGTGAGCACCCAGCGCAGCGAGGTCGGCCCGCCCGGCGCGGCGAGCAGCGTGCGCAGCTCCTCGGCGCTCGGCAGGCGCGGCGCGACGCGGCGGATCTGAAAATGCGCCGGTCCGATGCGCGCCACGAGCGCGGCGACCGCGAGCAGCGCGACAGCCGCGAGGATGCGCAGAGCCCACTTGAGCATGCGTTCAGGCCTCCGAGCGCTCGGCTCACTCCTCGCGCACGAGCACGAAATAATGATCGAGCGGGCGCTCGCCCTTGTACGCGGCGCCGATCGTCACGTGGCGCGAGACGCGCCGCATGAAATCGCGCGTGCGGTGGTAGACGAAGACCTGGAGGCCGTGAGAGTTCGGCACGACCGGCGGCCAGCCACTCGGCACCGGGCCGTCGGGCACGCGGAAGTAGTCGACGACGACGGCGCCGCGCGCCTCCCACGCGGCCTGACCTGCGGTCGTTACGGCGACGAAGTAGCCGGGCCCGACCCAACGCACGACCGGCGTCTCGTTGTATCCGAACAGCCGCGGCGGCCCGGACTCCGGGCGGCTGAAGCGCTTCTCGAAGAAACGCAGCGAACCGGGCAGCGGCAGCGTGTTCTTGCCGAAGTGCCGTACCGACTCCCGCGGCGCGCGCTCCGCCGGCACGAAGTCCTCGAGCGCGAGCGGGCGCGCCTCCTCCGCGAGCCGGTAGATCCGCCGCTGCGCCGCGCGGCCGAGCGCGAGCACTGCCGCGCGCCGCTCGCCCGCCGGCGCGCGATCGAGCTCTTCTCCGAGCGCGTCGATCGAGAGCGATTCGTCCGCGAGCGCGCTTTCGAGGTTCATGGTCGGGCGCTGTTTCTAGTAGGTTGCGCGGCCGGAGACGAGCCCTGATGACGTTCTTTTCCTTCGAGCGCCGTTGGCTGCGCGCGGCGCTCGACGCGATTCTGCCCTCCGGCGCGCATCCGAAGCTCGACCTCGGCGCCCGCGACGTCCCGCTCGATCGCTTCGTCGACGATCTGCTCTTGCGGGCGCCGGCGCTCGCTGTGCTCGGCGTGCGGGCGTCGCTGTGGGCGCTCACGCTCGCGCCCCTCGCGCGCGGACGGCTGCGGCTCTTCATCTCGCTCGCGCCCTACGAGCAGATCGCATTGCTCGAGGCGCTGGCGCGCAGCCGCATCCACTTGCTGCGCGAGGTGCCGGTGCTGCTGAAGACGCTCGCGTGCCTCGGTTATTGCGGCGTGCCCGAGGTGCAGCGCCGGATCGGCATCGAGCCCGCCGCGAGCGTGCCGCCGCGCTGGATGGCGCCGTGAGCGCGGGGCGCATCGTGCAGATGGCCGACGTCGCGGCGCCGGTCGACGACATCGCCGACGTCGTGATCGTCGGCTCGGGCGCGGGCGGCGCGACCGTCGCGCGCGTGCTCAGCGAAGCGGGCCTCGACGTCGCGATCATCGAGGAAGGCCCGCACGTTCCGGCCGAGGCGCTCACCCAGGACCTCTACGGCGCGTTCACGATGCTGTGGCGCGACCTCGGCATGCAGATCGCGCGCGGGCGCATGCTGATGCCGGTGCTGCAGGGCTCGTGCGTCGGCGGCACCACCGCGATCAACGGCGCGATCGTGCACCGCATGCCCGAGGCGATCCACGCGCTCTGGCAGCGCGAGCACGGGCTGACCGACTTCTTCTCGTACGCGGAGCTGAGCCGCATCTGGGATCGCCTCGACGCGGAGCTGTTCGTCGGCCCCGCGCCCGACGCCGTGCTCGGCAATAACAACGCGCTGATGGAGCGCGGCGCGCAGCGCGCGGGCGTGCGCGGGAACCGCATCCGCCGCAACGTGCGCGATTGCCAGGGCGCGGCCCGCTGCAATCAAGGCTGCCCGACCGCGCGGCGGCAGAGCATGAACAACTCCTACGTGCCGCGCGCGGTCGCCGCCGGCGCGCGCGTCTACGCGACCTGCCGCGCGAGCCGCATCGTGATGAAGGACGGCCGCGCCGCCGCGGTCGAGGGCGTGTTCCACGACCGCGCAGCGCGCCGCGCCGGCCCTGCGCTGCGCCTGCGCGCGCGCCGGGCCGTCGTCGTCGCCGCGAGCGCGATCCACACGCCGTTGTTATTGCGCGCGAGCGGCCTCGGCCGGCGCAGCCGCCTGCTCGGCCGCAGGCTGCAGGCGCATCCCGGCACCGGCGTCGGCGGCCTCTTCGACGAGCCCGTGCGCATGTGGTTCGGCGCGACGCAGGGCTACGAGAGCACGCATTGGTGGGACGAGCGCATGAAGCTCGAATCCGTGGGCATGCCGCTCGAGCTCGCCGCGGTCCGGCTGCCCGGCTTCGGCCCGGAGCTCGTCCGCAACATTGCCGAGTTCGGGCATCTCGCGATGTGGGGCGTGCAAATCCGCGCGCGCGCTCACGGCCGCGTCACGCCCGGCCTGTTCGGCGGCGCGTCGATCGCATTCGATCTCACGGACGAGGACGCGCACACGCTGAAACTCGGCGTCCGCCGCCTCTGCGAGCTGATGTTCGCCGCGGGCGCGCGCGCGGTGTTCCCCGGCGTGCACGGGATGCCGGAGCGCATTCGCTCCGCCGACGAGCTGCGTACGCTCGACGCGCTGCCCGACGATCCGCGCCTCTTCCATGGGATCGCGTCGCATCTGTTCGGCACTGCCGTACTGGGCCCCGACCCGGCGCACAGCGTCGTCGGCCCGCGCGGCGAGCTGCACGATGCGCCGGGCGTCTACGTCGCCGACGCTTCGATCTTTCCGACCAACCTCGGCGTGAATCCGCAGCACGCGATCTGCGCGCTCGCGTGGCGGATCGCCGAGGGCATTGCGGACGCGTGAGCGCGCTCGGCGGTCAAATCGCCTCACGGATCCCCGCGAAACGACGGACCCGAGCTCGCGTTCGGGCACGGCGTCCGAACGCGAATCCTTTGCGTCGCTGTGGCTCGCGGCGGAGGCGTAGTGTGGTCGCGCCGCGAGTGGGGTGGCCTCGATGGAGGTCCCATGCGAACCCTGCTCGCGCCGATCGCGCTGCTCGCCACCGCCCTCGCGATCCAGGCGCACCCGCCCTTCGATCCCTTCGACGAAACCGTATTCGCTCCGATCGAACGCTTCGGCCCGCTGATCGCGCTCGAGCCGGTGGCGAGCGGCCTCGTCGCGCCTAACAAGGGCGTCGTCGCGCCCGGAGAGCCCGCGCGGCTCTACCTGGTCGATCAGCCCGGGACGATCTGGGCGCTCGACGTCGAGACGGGCGCGCTCACTCCGTTCCTGGACATCGGCCCCACCGGCCTCGGCCTCGTGATCCCACTCGGCTTCTTGGGACCTAACACCTTCGACGAACGCGGCCTGCTCGGCCTGGCGTTCCATCCCGACTACCGGCGCAACGGCAGGTTCTACACCTACAGCTCCGAGCCCAGCTCGGGGCCGCCCAGCTTCCCGACCACGCTCCCGGCGGGCACGCCCGCGGATCACCAGAACGTGATCTCCGAGTGGCGGGCCGTCAGGCCGGGCGATCCCTCGCTCGGCGTGCAGCCTGGGCGACGCGTGCTCGCGCGAATCGATTGGCCTCAATTCAACCACAACGGAGGCGACCTCGCCTTCGGACCCGACGGCCTCCTCTATGTCTCGACGGGAGAAGGCGGCAACGCGGACGACGAGGGCGTGGGACACGGTCCGAACGGAAACGCGCAGGATCTGGGTGTGCCGCTCGGGAAGATTCTGCGCATCGACGTGAACGGCACGAGCTCGAGCAACGGCCAGTACGGCATCCCGGAGAGCAATCCCTTCGTCTCGAGCGCCGGCGCTCTGCCCGAGATCTTCGCGCTCGGCTTCCGCAATCCGTTCCGAATGTCATTCGATTCCGAGACGGGCGCGCTCTTCGTCGGCGACGTCGGCCAGAACGACATCGAGGAAGTCGATCGCGTGGAGCGAGGCGGGAATTATGGGTGGCGCGTCAAGGAGGGCACGCTCTTCTTCGATCCCAACGGCGCCGAAGATGGCTTCGCGACGACGCAGCCGCCCGGCTCCGTCCCGTCGGGCCTGATCGACCCGATCGCGCAGTACGACACGCACCACGAAGGCCACTCGGT
>DASTOI010000711.1:0-3079 GCA_035762585.1 Myxococcota bacterium | reverse complement strand
TGCTGCGGCAGTGCGGCGCCGCGCCGCCCGGGCCGCTGCTCGAAGTCGCGTGCGGAACGGCGCGCGTCGCGCTGCTCCTCGCGCGCCGAGGCTGGAGCATGAGCGGGCTCGATCTGCGCCCGGAGATGCTCGCGTTCGCGGAGCAGCGCGCGCGGGCGCAGGGAATCGCGCTCGGCACGATCCGCGCGGACATGACGCGGTTCGACGCCGGCGGCGATTTCGCCGCGGCGATCAACCCGATGAGCTCCTTCCGGCTGCTCGATTCGGACGCCGCCGCGCTCGCTCACCTGCGCTGCGTCGCGGCGGCGCTGCGGCCGAGCGGGATCTACGCGCTCGACCTCACGCTCGCGCGAACGGCGGACGAGCCGCCGATCACGACGAGCGAAGCGTGGGAGATGTCGGAAGGCGACGTGACCGTTCGCGCGACCGACGATTCGATCCTCGTGAACGAGGCCGGCCGCGAGCGAACGCTCGCGTGGGGAGCGGAAGCTCACCTCCGCGTGCTGACCGGCTCCGCTTTTCTCGATCTCGTCGAAGCGAGCGGCGCATTCGAGCTGCTCTCATGGCACCCGGAGCGCACGCGCGATTCGGGCGTCAGCGAGTTCGACCCGAAGCGCTCGTCGCTGCCGCTCGTCGGCCGCGGCATCGCCGCGCTGCGCCGTAACGGTTGAGCAATCGACAATGGCCAAACGGGGTCAGACCCCTTGGCCATGGCTCAAGTTCGGTTTGTTTCGCCCCGACCGATGGGCCTTCCAGGCGCCCGGAAACGCCCGCTGGTTTGCCACGCCAAAACTCGAGGGCTAAATGGGGCCGCCTGTTGGAAGGGCTCATAAGGATGGGAAGAGGCTTTGGCGCCCCCCGGGGCTCGGAGCCGGTCAGGCAGGCGAGCACGGCAGGCGGGGGGTGAAGTGGCCAAAGCACTCGTGATCACGGAGAAGCCGAGCGTCGCGCGCGACATCGCGGCCGCGCTCGGCGGGCTCACCGAGCACGAGGGCTACTGGGAGAGCGACGACCACGTCCTCACGTTCGCGGTCGGCCACCTGTTCGAGCTGCTCGAGCCGGAAGAGATCGACGACAAGTACAAGCGCTGGACGCTCGACGTGCTTCCGATCCTCCCGGACACGTTCGAGTGGAAGAAGAAGAAGGGCCAGGCGGACCGCGTCCGCGTGATCGAGAAGCTCGCCAAGCGCGACGACGTCGACCGCCTGATCAACGCGTGCGACGCCGGCCGCGAGGGCGAGCTGATCTTCCGCGAGATCGCGAAGTACTTGGGGACGCGGAAGCCGATCTCGCGCCTCTGGCTGCAGTCGATGACGCAGGACGCGATCCGCGAAGGCTTCGAGCGCCTCTTGCCCGGCGCGCAGATGGAAGGGCTCGCCCAGGCCGCCGAGTGCCGCGCGTACTCGGACTGGCTGATCGGCATGAACGCGACGCGCGCGCTCACCAAGCGCCTGAAGAGCCGCAAGGAGACGCGCGCGTGGAGCGCCGGCCGCGTGCAGACGCCGACGCTCGCGCTGCTCGTCGAGAAGGAGCTCGAGGTGCTCGCGCACGTGCCGCGCCCGTTCTGGCGCGTGACGGCCACGTTCGCGGCGCCCGACCACACGTACGCCGCCGCCTGGTTCGACCCCGCGTTCACCGAGAGCGACGACTCCGAGCGCCGCGACGACCGCATCTTCGAGCGCGAGCGCGCCGACGCGATCGTCGCGGCCGCGCGCGCAGCGCAGGCGCTCGCGGGCGAGACGCGCAAGCCGAGCCGCGAGAGCGCGCCGCCGCTGTTCGATCTCACGAGCCTCCAGCGCGAGGGCAACCGCCGCTTCGGCTGGAGCGCGCGCAGAACGCTCGGCGCCGCGCAGGCTTGTTACGAGGCCTACAAGGTCCTCACCTACCCGCGCACGGATTCGCGCTGCCTGCCGGGCGACTACCGCGCCACGGTCGACGGCGTGCTGCGCAAGCTGGCCGACGCAAAGGGCGAGGGCGTGCAGGACTACGCGGCCGGCGCGAAGCGCTTGTTACGGGACGGCCTGTTGAACGCCGACCGCGTGTTCGACGACTCCGGGGTCTCGGACCACTTCGCGATCGTGCCGACCGGCGTCCTCCCGCGCGCCGACATGCGCGGCGACGCGCGCCGCCTCTACGACCTCGTCGCGCGCCGCTTCCTGGGCGCGTTCCACGGCCCCGCCCTCTGGGAGCGCGTCGAGCGCACCACCGTGGCCGGCGGCGAGAGCTTCCGCACACGCACGCGCGCGCTGATGGAGCCCGGCTGGCGCCAGGTGCTGCCGGCCGGCGAGGACGAAGAGGCGGCGGGCCCGCTGCCCGCGCTCGTGCGCGGCCGCGACGAGGCGAGCGACGTCGCGGTGCGCACCGAGGAAGTGCTCTCGCAGGAAGAAGAGACCAAGCCCCCCGCGCGCATCACCGAAGGCCGCCTGCTCTCGCTGATGGAGAACGCCGGCAAGGATCTCGACGACGAGAACCTCGCCGCGGTGCTGCACGAGAAGGGCATCGGCACGCCCGCGACGCGCGCCGAGATCATCGAGAACCTGATCGGCAAGGGCTACGCGCTGCGCCAAGGCAAGGCGCTGCGGCCCACCGTGAAGGGCATCCGGCTGATCGACACGCTGAGGCGCATCCACGAAGACCGGCTCTCGTCCGCGTCCCTAACGGGCGACATCGAGTACCACCTGCGCGAGGTCGAGCACGGCCGCCGCACCGCGGAAGACTTCTTAGGGGAGATGCGCGACTACGCGGCCGAGATCGTCGAGCGCGCGAAGGGCTTCGAGTACGAGGAGCTCTACGCGAAGGAGGCCGAGCTCGGCCCGTGCCCGGCCTGCGGACGTCCTGTGATCGAGATGGCGTGGTTCTACCGCTGCAAGCCCGTCGAGAACCTGCCCGAGGGCACGCCCGATTGCCCGATGCGCTTCTGGAAGGACACCTCCGGCCGCTACCTCGACCGCCGCGCCGTCGCCGCGCTGATCAAGGAAGGCCGCACGCCCGTGCTCGATGGCTTCACCGCCCGCAGCGGCCGCACCTACCGCGCGAGCCTCGAGGTCGACCGCGACGAGTGGCGCCTGCAGGTGGTGCC